>CALIWM010000190.1:0-5864 GCA_938046645.1 uncultured Gemella sp.
ACATTCGTTACTTTTCCACCTTCTGGAATTTTAATTCCTTTAGTGTAATCCTCTGGAGTTAATGGAGTTGTTGTCACTGGTGTTTCGATACCTTTAACTGGTGTAACATTTACTGGTACATCCACTGTTGTTGTTTTTCCATTTGGTAAGGTAACAGTTACTTTAACTGAGTCTTTCTTACCTGGTGTTGTTAAATCTGGAATATTTTCTACTTTTGTAACTTTTCCACCTTCTGGCACTTTAACATATTTAGCAATATCATCTTGTGTTAAAGGTGTATTCGTTACTGGTGTTTCAATTGGTGTAGGTTTCGCTTCTACGACTTTAATCGTTGCTGGGACTTCTACCAATACTTTTCCATTTTTATCTTTCACAACTACTGTTACTGGTTTATCTCCAATAGTTGTTGCATCAAATGGATCTTTTTGTCCTTCTGGAATTTTATATTCAAATGTTGACCCTTCAGGATAATCACTTGGAGTAATACTGTCTCTAGCTTGTGGTTTTTCAGTTGGATTTACAGGAATTAATTGTTCTTTCCCTTCCACTACTTTCACCTTAGCAGGAACTTCTACCAATTTATCTTCTCCGTCTTTTGCTTCTACAATAACATCTTTTTCTCCTGGTTTTGTTGTATCTACTGGAGTTTTATATTTGAATGTTACTCCATCTGGATATTGTTCAGGATCAATACTCTTAGATGCATCTGGTTGTTTATTATCTTTATCTACTGGTACGTATTGTGTTTTAGGTTCCACTACCATTACTTTAGCTGGAACTTTAGTAATAACTTTGTCTCCAATTTTCGCTACTACTACAACATCTTTTTCTCCTGGCGTTGTTGTATCTACTGGAGTTTCATAAGAAAACTCTGTTTCTTTAGGGAATGCTTTAGGATCAATACTTCCTTCTACATTTGGTTGTTTTTTATCTTTGTCTACTGGAACAAATTGTGGATAGCTTTCTACAACACGCACTGTTGCAGGTACTTCTGCAATAGGATTACCCTCTTTATCTTTTACGATTACATTAACTGTGTAATCTCCCGGTGTTGTAGTATCTATTGGAGTTTTTGGATCATATTCAAATGTTGAACCATCTGGATATTCTGTTTTATCAATACTGTTTTCTGGATTTGGTTGTTTATTATTTTCATCCACTGGGACTATTTGAGGAACTCCCTCTACTACAGTAACAGGGACTTTAACAACGGTTGTTTTTTCTACATTATCAACAGTATACTTAACAGTCACATTTACATCAGTATCATCTGATAAATCTGGATTATCTACATTCTCATCGATACTTACATTGGTAACATTGGCAGGAAGTTTAGCTTTAAAAGTACCATCTTCAATAGCTTCTTTGGCTTTAGCAAGAGCTTTTTCTTTTGCTTTTTCCTTATCGCTATCTTTGGCAACAAAAATTCCTTTTGGTGTTGGTTTTGGTAAAACTGTTACTTTAACTTTTACTGGTTCTGTTAAAGTTTCTCCATTTTGATCCGTATAAGTTACTGGAACAGTTACTTCTTTCACACCTGGTTTGGCTGTAATATCTTTTGCTAAATCTTTAGGCTCACCTTTTGTTCCATTTTTACCTGGAGTTACCGCGTCAGTTATATCCTTAGCAGTCAATTCATCTCCTTCAAATACAACTTTAGAAGTTGGAGTTGAACCAACTACATTAACAGGAACATCCACATTCACAGAAATATCATCAATGACTTTTCCTGTTGCATTATCTCTATATTTAACTGTAACAGTTACTGGGGTTTGTTGTCCATTTTTATCAGTTTTTGGAGTTACAATAGCATCATCTGTTACAAATGGCGTTACACCTTCAGGAACATTTTTCAATCCAGTAATTGCTTTGTTAACATTTGCTCGAATTGTATCGATTAATTTTTCATTTGGTGTACCGTTTAAGACTGTAACACCTTTAGAAACTGGTTTTGGAAGAACTTTCACAGTTACTTCAACCGATTCATCACGTTTAAATTTATCTGCCCCATAAGAAACAGTTACTGGAACTTTAATTTCTTGACCTGCTTTTCCGTCAGTAGAAATACTACCTACATCAGGATTAGTAACTTTACCGTCCTTACCAGGTGTAACAGCTCCTCCTACTTTTTCTGCAGATGGCTTATCCCCTTCCACTACATATACAGTTTTCGCAGTTGACACACGAGGTTGAACTTTAATTGTAAACTCTTGAGTGATGTTGTCATTCGTATCTTTTTTCGTATCAAATACTGGATCTTTATCAAATGGATTGTCAACGATATCATATCCCATTGATTTTAATACATCGATATGGGCTTGTACATTATTTTCAGGAATTGTTTCTCCTGATTTACCAGTAAGTGTTAATGCATGTTCAGTCAACTCTGTTTCTGTTTGAGTTTTTGGATCTACAGAAACAAATTTAACTTTTGCTTTTTGATCATCTTTTTCATACGTAATCTTAATGTTTGCTTTTGGATCCGTAATTTTTGGTGGTTTATAACCTTGTTCTGGATTTGCAGGGTTTACTGGTTCTAATGGTGTACCGTTTCCATCTTTTGGAGTATATCCATCTTTATGAGGGATTACCTGTGTAATTTCTCCAGTCTTCGTTGGATCATTTGGATCATTAGGGAATGGAATTGGATCTCCGTCTTTACCTGTTGTTGGGTCTACTGGAATCCAGCTTCCAATTTTCGTATACGTTACTTTATCAGTTTCATCAGGAATTACTTTTGTATCTTTTGCAGGTGTAGGTACTTCTTTTGCTGGAATTTCTTTCTTATCAGCAATATATCCTGGTAGTACGTCTACTCCAACTTTATCCCATGTTTTATTTGGACTTTCCCAATCTGTATATGTTACTTCTTTAGTAACAAGATTAACAGTCGCTTTTCTAGTAAACGGTACTGTTTGTACTGTATCATCTTTCGCCTTTTCTTCGGTTGCTGTATCTGATTCTTTCTTCACATATGAAATCACACGTTTTGCTGATGTATTTAAGTCAGATTTGGCTAATCCTTCGGGCCATTTAAGATCTGGATTTTCCCCATTAGGATCTACTGGGCTGTCTTTTTCATGTGGTGTAGAAGAAGGTACTTCAACGATTCTAGGTTTTAAAACAATCTCAAAAGTTTGAGAAGGTTTAGAAACTCCTGCCACAATATCCTCTTGATCATCGAAGCTAGGGTGAACTCCATTTATATTATATGAATCACTTTCTATTTCATAACCTTTACCTTTAAGTTCTTTAATTTTGTTAGAAATCTCATCACTATTTGGTAAAGCAGCACCTGGCTCTCCTGTTAATTCAACTGTAGTTGTACTTTTACCGTCAGTAGTTTTAACTACTACATTCGCCTTTTGATTTTTTTCTATATATTTATAAACAACCTCGATAGGATTTTCTGTTAAAGTACCTGAAGCATTATTTGGTAAATCAGTTTTAACTAATTTATATACAACTCCATTTTCTGTAAATTCTTCTTCTGGAGTTACTGAATAATTATTCCCAACAATATTTTCTAATTTAGCTGTTCCATCTTTTAATATATTCTCTTTAATAACAGAAGTCGTATTATTAGCTTTAACATATTTTACGGTTACTTTCCCATATTTCGCTTCATCATATGCAGCTACAATATTTGAAACAGCATCATACACCGTACCACTAGTTGATGTTCTATTATACGGACTTTTTTTAAGGTACTCTTTAAATATATAATACTTGTTATCTGCTCCTTTTATAATGTATGGTGCCGTGGCTGTTGTTGTTTTTATATTATTATTTTGAGTCTCTACTTTTTTTGTAGTATTATTAGATTCCGTAGCAACATTTGCTTCTGTAAAATCTTTTGTTGGTGCAGTAGTTGCAAACTTATCTACCTCTGCTGTTCCATCTTTAACGATAGATTTCGCTTTTAATATTGAATTATTATTTGCGGAATTAACATAACGCATTGCAACATTCCCGAGTTCTAGGTAATCTGATAACCAAGTACCATTAGTATCAAATTGATTTTTCTTTGGATATATCCATTCAAATGTCATAGTTGGTGAAAATTGACCATTTAAATTTCCTTCTTCTCCATCTTTTGTAACAGTAATTTCTTCTTCTGTTGGCCCAAATTTCTTAGTATCACTGTGATATAGTTTTAAAGTATCTTTCACTGGTTCACGTGATACACCTAGTGCTGCCCAGTCCACTTTATATAAAATCCCTTTGCTTGCTTTTCCTTTTACTATTTTAATAGTTACTTCATCTTCCGTTAAATTAGTTACTTGGAAGTAAACATCACCTCGTGGTTCTTTTAAAATAACTCCATTTTCATTTACTTTTGAGTTAGCAGTAGTAATATTGTTTTGGACATTTGCTTTAGCTGGTTTAAAATCTCCAATTTTAGCAAATTTATTTAAATTCTTATTTTTTAATTTAATTTTTATAGTAGTACCAGTATCATACTCATATTTATTAGATGCAAGTCTGAATTCTTCATTGTGAGATAATAATTCTCCGCTTTCACTGATATCCATACTACCTGTAGTTGAGAGTACTGAAGGTGCATTACTTTCTTTATCAACTTCGATATTAGTTTTATTCATGATATATTTTTTCTCAACAACAGGTTGATCATTAACAAGAATCTTACTTGTCACTTCTTTGTCTTCACTAATTTGTGGATAACGTAAACTGTAATTATTAATAGAACCTTTAAATGTCACATCAGTTAAACTCTCAATAGCTGAAGTGAATTCATAAATAAATTGTGTTTTAGTCCCTCTATTTTGAAAATGTCCTGCTTCTTTTTCCTCTAAAGATACAGAGTCATCACGTTGTGCCCAAAAAGATGTTTTATTCTGTGTTCCATTTTTCCCATAACGCTGATTATATAACTCTTTTGTTTCCGTTAACTTTGCAAAAACTTTTCCGTCTTTACTTAATTCTTTAGGCAAACTATCACCATTTCCCAACTCTTCAAATGTAATGCTAAATTTATCGCCCTGTCTATAAGCTCCATCCTTGAATTTTAAGTTATAAGTAATATTATTTACTCCTGAATAACTACCCATTCTAGGTTCTGTCGAAATAGAACCACTTGCTGTTATTTTACCACCATCAACTGCTACATCATTGTTAGATTGTGTTTCTGGCGTTCTTAATCCGCTTTCCCCTTTTCCTGGTATAGCTTTTCCATTACGCGGATCATTATTTTTATTAACTTTTTCTTCTTTAGGTTCAGTAGACGCTTTCTGCATACTTTCTAGTACAAAAGCTTTATTTTTTAGTTCTACTACTTTTCTATTTATCTCTTCTTGAGTAGCTGTTGAATCTTGTGCTAAGTTTTGTGCTGATACTAATTCTGATTTAGCTTCTTCTATAGCTGATTTTGTTTTATCATTTACTCCAGCTTTTTCTATGGCAGCCTGTAATCTATTAATTGAATTTTCTAATTCTGATTTATTTATCTGTTTCTCAACTTTTGGTTGTGCAGATTCTACTGGCTGTGTTGTTTTCTCATCTCGTGTTGGTTGTGTTGTTGTTTCAAGTTTAGAGAAGTTATCAGAATTTACTACTTTTGAACTTTTAGCTACTTCTTTTTCAATTACTCCATTACTTGTATTATTTACAGTATTCAAATTTGTATCTTGGCTAGTTTTATCAGCTATTACCGTTGTGTTATTTTCTGTATTATCACTGGCAAATGCGTTTGTCCCTAAAAATGCAAAACCTGCTGCTATCAATACCGAAGCTGTCCCTACTTTGAATTTTTTTATACCGTAGTAATTAATTTTTTCTTGTTTCTTCTGAATAATCATTTTCTCATTATTCTTACTATACATTTTTTATCCCCTCCTAAATAA
>CALIWM010000191.1:0-1205 GCA_938046645.1 uncultured Gemella sp.
AGAAAACATTAAATAAACAAGCATTTCTATCTCCCCTCCCTTCGGAGGGATTGGGGGAGGCTAAAAAAACATAGTATTATGGCACAAGAAGATGATTTAAGGGCATTAGGAAAAGTCATGGACTTTATGCGGGGCATATCGGTGATATTCCTCTTGATTAACTGTTATTGGTTCTGCTATGAGGCTTTCCATACATGGTACTTTACAATAGCCGTAGTGGACAAGATTCTGATAAATTTTCAACGCACGGCGGGCCTATTCTCGTCCATACTTTGGACGAAACTCTTTTGTGTGGTGTTTCTTGCTCTTTCTTGTCTGGGAACGAAAGGCGTGAAGGAAGAGAAAATCACATGGCCGAAGATTTGGACGGTGCTTTTCTCTGGCTTTGTCTTTTTCTTTCTCAATTGGTGGCTACTAGTATTGCCCATCGGTAAGATCGGGGCAGCTTCCCTCTATATATTTACGCTTTCCGTTGGCTATATCTGTCTGCTGATGGGTGGCGTATGGATGAGCCGACTACTCAAAAACAACCTAATGGACGATGTGTTTAACACTGAGAATGAGAGTTTCATGCAGGAAACTCGGTTGATGAAAAATGAATACTCCGTCAATCTTCCTACACGCTTCTACTATAAGAAGAAATGGAACAACGGTTGGATTAACGTGGTCAATCCCTTCCGTGCCTCAATGGTGCTTGGAACACCAGGGTCGGGTAAGTCCTACGCTATCGTGAACAACTACATCAAGCAGCAGATAGAGAAAGGCTTTGCCATGTATATCTATGATTATAAGTTTCCCGATTTGTCGGAGATAGCCTACAATCACCTGCTCCATCATTTAGATGCTTATAAAGTCAAACCGCAATTCTATGTGATTAACTTCGACGACCCTCGCAAATCACATCGCTGTAATCCCATCAATCCTGCCTTTATGACAGATATATCCGATGCCTATGAGAGTGCCTACACCATCATGCTCAACCTTAACCGCTCGTGGATTCAGAAGCAGGGAGATTTTTTCGTCGAATCACCGATTATCTTGCTTGCCGCCATTATCTGGTTTCTGAAGATATATGAGAACGGCAAATATTGTACCTTTCCCCATGCCATCGAATTCCTGAACCGTCCCTACGCACAGATATTTCCGATACTTACTTCCTACGATGAGCTTGCCAACTACCTTTCTCCTTTCATGGATGCTTGGGA
>CALIWM010000192.1:0-1576 GCA_938046645.1 uncultured Gemella sp.
CGTGATTTCGGAGAAATCGATTTTGTCGAGTCACCCCCGCAAAGTTTATTAGATTTCTAAAAGTCTTTATTATACGAATTTAGTTATCAATAAACCACTACGACTATGCGTTCTCATATAAACTTTTAAAATTCAGATCTTTTGGATTAGTCTCTTTTTAAAAGTTTATTTTTTAATAATTATTTTGAAAACTCTTCTGTAATTTGAGGAACTACTTGTTTTTTACGTGATACAACACCTTCAAGTGTCATAAAGTCATTTTCTAGAGTTTTTCCAAATGCAGCTGCAACTTTATCTTGTTTTTCACCTAATACTAGTACTTCTGAATCTGAAGTTAAGATATTAGTAATTACAAATACATACGCTGATAATCCTTTTGAAGATAATTCTGCATTGATTGCCGCTTCTAATTCTTCTTTTCTATCAGCTACTTCGTTAGCATCAACTGTGTTGATTTGTGCAACTACAAGTTTATCTTCTCCTAAAACGAATTCTTTAGCATCTAAAGAAATTAGAGTTTCAGCTGTTTTATCAGTTGTTGATGCTCCAGCTTTAAGCATAGCAAGACCATATTCTTCTAAATTAACATCTGCAATTTTTGCTAATTCTTCAGCTGCAACTTTATCTTGTAAAGTACATGTTGGAGATTTGAATAATAATGAATCAGAAATAATAGCTGATAACATTAATCCTGCCATTTGTTTGTCGATGTTAACATTTTGCTCTTCATAGATTTTTTTTAGGATTGTAGCTGTACACCCTAATGGCTCAGCACGGTAATATAATGGTGCAGCTGTTTCAAAGTTTGCGATACGGTGGTGATCGATTACTTCACGAACAACAGCTTTTTCGATTCCATTAGCTGATTGTTGGAATTCATTGTGGTCAACTAAGATAACGTGTTGTCCTTCTGCTATCTCCTCTACTAAACGTGGTAAACTTACATTAAAGTATTCTAAAGCGTATTTAGTTTCATCATTGATTTCACCAAGTCTTACAGCTTCTGAATCCATTCCTTGAATTCTTTTTAAGTTATTGTATACGATACTTGAACAAATTGTATCAGTATCTGGATTTTTGTGTCCGAAAATTAAAATGTTTGTCATTTTCTAACTCCTTGTTTTTATTTATACTTACTTATATTTTACCTTTTTTTAGTAATTATTTCAAACTTATTTTGAAAATTACAAGCTTTTTTTCGCTAAACTTAAATCTATATGGCAATAACCCGTAGGGTTCTTCTCAAGGTATTTTTGATGATATTCTTCAGCATCGATGTAGTTGTTTACCGCTTCTACTTCAACAGCAATTTTCTTAGTATAATTTTTTTGAAGTTCTTCTATAAATTTAACTACTTCTTCTCTTGTTTCTTCGTCAACAGTTGGCATATCATCAATACCGTTACATACGGCATCGATATACATCATGGAGCCTCCCGTGAGCAGCACCGTATCTTTCGTTTGAAAGAGCCTTTCGAGCAATTGCAGCACCTCTTCTTCGTATCGGGCGGCGCTGTAATAGTCGGTCAATTCCAATGTACCGACGAAATGGTGCTTTATGCTCGCTAATTGTTCTG
>CALIWM010000193.1:0-2934 GCA_938046645.1 uncultured Gemella sp.
ATACCGACCTCCAAAAAGTTAGATTTTTTGGTCTAACTTTTTGGGGTCGGTACAGCATTTGCTAGGCCTTTTTATTATAAACTTTTTAAAATTAAAGTTCTCCGTCGATATTAGCTTTATCAGCTACACCAGCAGCATCAGCTGCAACTGTTGCTTTACCAGCTTTTAGATCTTCAACAACTGTTTTAATTTTAGCTTTGATATCATCGCTTAAGTTAGGGTTTTCTGCTGGAAGTCCAACACCATCTTCTTTAATAGTGAAGACTTTAGCTGTTCCACCTTCAAATTTGTTAGCTTTGATAGCATCTAAGATGTTAGCAACTGCTACGTCGATACGTTTAACAGCTGAAGTTAAGATAACTGATTTTTCAACATCTTTTCCGTCTTTATCTTTAGCTTTGAATACACCTTCAGAATATTGGTCTTTATCTACACCAACGATCCAGTGTTTAACTTCTCCGCTTTCTTTAAGATCTTTAGTAGCTCTTTCTTGAGCTTCTTTGATAGATCCACTTCCAGTACCACCAGCTGCTACGAAGATTACGTCAGCACCAGCATCATACATAGTTGCTGCTAAAGTTTTACCTTTGTTAGTGTCGTTGAATGAACCACTGTAGTTGTAAACAACTTTGATGTCTTTTTTAGCTGCTTTAGCACCTTGAACGAATCCAACACCAAATTTAACTACTGCAGGAATTTTAGCTCCACCAATGTATCCAACTTTACCAGTTTTTGATTGTAAAGCTGCTGCATATCCTGCTAAGTACCCTGCTTCGTGTTCTGAGAATGTAACTGATTCTACGTTTTTGTTTTGAACTACACCATCGATGAAAATGAATTTTTTATCTGCAAATGAATCTGCAACTTTTGGTAATTCTTTTTCAAAGTAGAAACCAGCTAATGAAATTACGTCAGAAGCTTTTGCTGCGTTTTGTAAGTTAGCTGCAATATCACTTTGGTTTTTAGTTTCGATTGGGTTAAGTGCTTTTCCACCATTTTTTTCTGCCCAAGCTTTTACTGTTTCAACGTTACTTTGGTTAAAACTTTTATCTTTTGCTCCACCTTCGTCAGTTACAACACCGATTTTTAATCCAGAGTTGTTAGAAGATGAATTTCCGTTAGATGATTTAGAAGAACATCCAACAATAATTAATGCTGCTGATAAAACAACTGCTATTAACGAAAATACCTTTTTCATAAATAAAAAGTCTCCTTTATTTGTATATTGTTTATATCTAAATAATACCACATTATTTTTGAAACTTCAATGATTTATTTTTGAAATGTTAACATTTTTTTATAACGTTCGTTTTATAATTATAAAAAGCTATAAAAACAACATTCATAGCTTATATCATATCTATTCTCCTTTGTTTTCATAGAATTATTTTAAAATTATAAAGCATTTTCAAAACATTAATAACGTTTACAATTTAACACGAATTTTTACATATTATGCATTATTACACATTAATTAAATAAATTAAAATAAAACTATAAATAAGGACTTATTAAAGAGTTAGAACTTTACGAACATTAAAATAAAGTACTCTTATTATAAATAATTAACACACACTAATAGTCATAGATAAATAAAAAAATCTCTATGGAACTAGAAGTTCTATAGAGATTCCAACATTAAACTTTTTTTATAATTCTCCGTCAATATTATTTTTATCTGTTAATTTATCAGCTTCAGCTACAACTGACTCTTTCCCAGTTTTTAGCTCTGCCATTTTATTTTTGATTTTTAATTTAGTTTCATCATTTAAGTTAGGATTTTCTAAAGTTAATTCAATTCCATCCTCTTTAATAGTAAAGATATGTTCTTTCCCACCTTCGAATTTACCTTCTTTAATGCTATCCAACACATTTTTAACCGCAACATCTACACGTTTAATAACTGATGCTACAACAACTGACTTTTCAACATCTTTTCCATCTTTGTCCTTAGCTTTAAAGATTCCATCATTATATTGGTCTTTATCAACACCTACGATCCAGTGTTTTATTTCTCCACTTTCCTTTAGGTCTTGCGTAGCTCTTTCTTGAGCTTCTTTGATAGCTCCATTCCCTGTTCCACCAGCTGCTACGAAGATTACATCAGCTCCTGTATCAAACATAGTTGCCGCTATTGTTTTACCTTTATTTGTATCACTAAATGATCCACTGTAATTATATACTACTTTAATATCTTTATTTGCTGCTTTTGCACCTTGTACAAATCCGATTCCGAATCTTGCTACTGTAGGAATTTTTGCTCCACCAATAAATCCAACTTTACCAGTTTTTGATTGTAATGCTGCTGCATATCCTGCTAAATAACCTGCTTCTTGTTCTGCAAAAGTAACAGAAGCTACATTTGCTTTCTCTACTACACCATCGATAAAAATATACTTTTTATCTGGGAAAGCATCTGCCATTTTTGGTAATTCTTTTTCAAAATAAAAACCTGCTAATGAGATTACATCAGCTGCTTTTGATGCACTTTGCATATTAGCTGCCAGGTCTGAATGATTTTTTGTTTCAACTGGAGTTAATGCTTTACCACCATTCTTTTCTACCCATGAAGTTAACGCCTCTGCATTACTTTGGTTAAAACTCTTATCTTTTGCTCCACCTTCATCAGTTACGACAACAACTTTTAAATTAGAGCGACAGTCTTATCCGCGAACTTGGCACTGCTACAAGAGATGGCAAAGATACACTTGCCAAATCTAACTCTGTAACAACTAAAATAGCAGATAGTACTACCGCTACAAATGAAAATAATTTTCTCATATTAAATATTAATCTCCTTACGATTAAAAATTGTTTTTAAAAAAAGATAATACCATATATTTAAGAGCAAAGTCAAATCAGTATATAGCGCTGCAATACAGTTACAGTTAACGTTCGTATTTTTTTAAAAAACGTTATCTTCCTTTATTTTTT
>CALIWM010000194.1:0-6989 GCA_938046645.1 uncultured Gemella sp.
AGAAAGATATTCCAGGATACCGCTTCGTAGAGACTAAGAAACTTCCAAACGGAGACGTAGAACACGTATACGAAAAAGTTAAAACTAGTCACAAAGATAAAGAAGGAAACGAAATTCCAAACTACCCAACAGAAGACGGAGATCAACCGAAGAAAGATATTCCAGGATACCGCTTCGTAGAGACTAAGAAACTTCCAAACGGAGATATCGAGCATGTATACGAAAAAGTTACAACTCCAACTCCAACACCAACTCCTGTGGTAGAAAAATCTACAACATGGGTAGATGAAAATGGAAACCCATTAAAACCAACTGAAAAAGGAACTTTAGAATCTGGTAAGATTCCAGGATACGAGTTCGTAAGAACAGTTGTTGATGAAAATGGAAATGTACGTCACATCTTCAGAAAAGTAACTAAACCAACAGTATCAGTTGAACCAAAAGCTCAACCAAAACGTTTAGCAAACACAGGTACAACAGAAACTAATACTGGATTAGCAGGATTAGGATTAGCTGTTCTTGGATTAGCTGCGGCTGCAAGAAGACGTAAAGAAAAATAATAGGTTGAAAAACTTAATATTTAAAAATATATAAAAAGAAATACCTTAAAGTTAGACTAACTAGTCTAGCTTTAGGGTGTTTTTTTATGCTATAAAGTCGTTATTTCTTGATAAAATTGTGGGGAGGGGGATTCGTGAAATTTAAAGGTTATCTAATAATACGATATTACACAGTATCTTAAATTTCTATATATTTCATCTGAAAAACTAACTGATTAAATAATACTTTTCTGTTATAAAAAAGGAGGTCTATTTATATATATCAGATGTCTTGAATATAACAATTTATTTTGGTACAATAGTATGTATATGTAAAGTATACAACCAAAAAATTTTGTTTAAAAAGTAAATGGGGGATGATTTTATTGAGAAAAAATATTGATATAAATAATAAAATACTAAAATATTCTATTAGAAAATTATCGTTCGGTGTAGCACCCATAGTTGTAGGAGCATTAATGTTCGGAACTTATGCGCCTAAGCAAGAAGCATTTGCAGCCGATGTTAATTTTAAATATGTAGAAAAAAATGAATTAAATGAAAATGAGAAAAAATTAATCAAAGAAAGTGTTCCTAAAGAATACAATAATGAAGATACTTATTATCTAGTATATGAAAAAATAGTTAAGGATACAGCTAAAGCTGAAGTGCTTCCTAATACGGGTAGTAGTACCCTTCCGATTGCTGGACTGGGAATAGGTACAGCAGTTCTTGCAGTATTATTAATTAGTAAAAAATATAGAAATAAAGTTTTAAGTGTAGTCTTAATAGGTGCGATGGGTCAAAGCGTTGTGATGCCTTATGAAACATTTGCCTTAGAGAGTAAAGCTTTAGTACAATTTAATAAACAAGTAGATGTAATTAGTAATATAGACTTAGAAAAACAAGTTATTGATATTCCAGGTTATAAATACATGGGGTATTTCACGAGTGAAGATCTAAAACTTGGAGTTTCTGAGAAAAAAGAACTAGATAATAAGGTTCAAGAAAAGAATACTGTTGAGAATAATCAAAATCAAGTGTTAGGTGCAAAACAACAAACACAACAACAAAAGCCTGTGCAAGAGAATGAAAAAGCTAAATCAACACAATCAGTAGCTCAAACAGATCAGGAGCCTAAAGAAACAGTTAATTCGCAAAAACAAATTGAAAAAACACAACCGGTGAAGACTGTCGATAAACCGACTCAAACACAACCTGTCAAAGTAGAGCAACCTCAAACTAAATCAGTGCAACCAACTGTAAAACCTACTCCAGTGCAACCGACACAACCTACTAAAGTAGAAAAAACAGTTCAAACACAACCTGCTAAAGTAGTGGAGAAACCAGTGGTATCAACAGGAGGAGAAGAAGTAAAAGCATTGGTAAATGAAGTGCCAGAGTACACTCTTCCATTAGAAACAAAAGGAACACAAGAGGAAGGACATGAAGGAGAAGCATTAGTGCAACCAGAACTTCCAGAATATACAGGTCCGGCAGCGACAACAGGAGGAGAAGAAGTAAAAGAATTGGTAAATGAAGTACCAGAATATACTCTTCCATTAGAAACAAAAGGAACACAAGGGGAAGGACATGAAGGAGAAGCATTAGTACAACCTGAACTTCCAGAGTACACGGAATCAGTAGCGACAAAAGGAACACAAGAGGAAGGACATGAAGGAGAAGCATTAGTGCAACCAGCTCTTTCAGATTATACGGAACCAGTAGCGACAAAAGGAACGCAAGAAGAAGGACGTGAAGGGGAAGCGTTAGTACAACCAGCTCTTCCAGAGTACACGGAACCAGTAGCGACGAAAGGAACACAAGAGGAAGGGAAAGAAGGAGAAGCATTAGTACAACCAGCTCTTCCAGAGTACACGGAACCAGTAGCGACAAAAGGAACGCAAGAGGAAGGGAAAGAAGGAGAAGCGTTAGTGCAGTCAGACCTTCCAGAGTTTACAGGTAGTGCAAAACTAGAACCAGCTGTTGAGGAACGTCCAGCTTTAGATCTTGTGACTAAACATCGTACAGAAAAAGAAACTCTACCTTATGAAGTAGAGGAAATCTTAGATCCTATGCTGCTGAAAAATCGCCGTAGAATAGAACAACAAGGTCGCGATGGACTTCGTACAATTGAGTATGAGGACTATCTGGTAAATGGAAAAGTTGAAGCGACTAAAGAGTTATCACGTACACAGATAGACCCTGTAAAACAAATTGTTAAATTGGGAACACTTGTTAAGAGAAAACCTACAGTAGAAATTACTAATTTAGTAAAAGATGAAAGTAAGAAGTCAATAACTGTAAGTTATAACTTAACAGATCCTACTTGGGCTTATGTTTCAGCGAAAGCTCAAATTTTCGAAGGTGATAAACTTGTAAAAGAAGTTGATATCGAAAATACTGACAAAGAGCAAGTAATTAAAGGATTAGATTACTACACTCCGTATACATTAAAAACTAAGTTAACTTATAACTTAGGAGATTTTGATGAATACAGTACAGAAACTTCAACTAAGAACTTTGATTTAGATTATAAAAAACTAGAGATTAAAGATATTGATTCTGTTGAGTTATATGGTAAAGAAAATGGTCGTTACCGTAGATATCTAAGTTTAAGCGAAGTTCCAAAAGATACAACAAATTATTTCGCAAAAGTTAAATCTGATAGATTTAAAGAAATGTATCTACCTGTTCAATCTATTACGGAAAATACAGATGGAAACTATAAAGTAAATGTTGCGGTAAATCAACTAGTTGAAGAAGGTTTAGAAGGATATAAAGATAATTACTCATTCAATGTAGCTAAAACGAAAGCTGAACAAGATGGGGTTTATACATCGTTCAAGAATCTTGTAGCTGCAATGCAAGGCAATATGGCGGGTGTTTTCAAACTTGGTTCAGATATGACGGCTGATGAAGTAGGATTATCTAATAATAAAACAAGTTACTTAACAGGTACATTCACAGGTAAGTTAATCGGCTCTGATGGAACTAAGTCTTATGCAATCTATGATCTTAAAAAACCTCTATTTGAAACGTTAAATAACGCTACGGTGAGTGACTTAGATCTTAAGAATGTTGATGTAGATAGTAGGGAAAATGCTGCAGCTTTAGCGAAGTCTGCGAATAAAGCTACTATTAGTAATGTTTCTGTTGAAGGTAAGATTGCTGGTAGAAAATCTGTGGCAGGATTAGTGGTAAGTGCATCTAATACTGTAATAGAAAACAGCTCGTTCACGGGAACTATTGTAGCGAATCATGCTAATTCAACAGCAAGTTATGTAGGAGGAATCGTTGGTAACATTTCAGGACATGAATCTGTAATTGATAGAGCAAAAGTGGATGCTCAAATTTCTACTGCTGCACGTAATAATAACCAAAATACAGGTGGTATTGCAGGTAAAGTTGATGGTGGAGCTTTAATAACTAATTCTGTTACATCTGGTAAAATAATAAATGGTCATAACTATTCAAGAATCGGAGGAATCGTAGGTTCTACTTGGAAAGATGGTCGTATTAACAATGTAGTTAGTAATATGAATGTTGGTTATGGTTATGCCATTACTGGAGATCAATATGATGGAGCTGATATAGTGAATGCTGTAACTTCAGTTAATAATAAGAAAGATGATAAGTATGCGACTAAGTTAACTAAAGAGCAAGCTGAAGAAAGAATTGCTACTTATGGAATAACTACGACTCTTGATGACACAGGAGAATTCTTAAAAAATAATATTCGAACTGTAGACTATACGAAATTAAGTCAAGCTCAAGCAGATAGAAAAGTAGCTTATAACAATATTGAAAAATTAATGCCATTCTATAATAAAGAATTAGTTGTTAACTATGGTAATAAGGTTGATAAGTCAGATAAGTTATATACTACTGAATTACTTGATGTTGTACCTATGAATGGTAACAATGTAGTAACTGATATTAACGGAGCTAAAAATACTATTAATAGATTAATGCTTCACTATAAAGATAATACTGTTGCCTATTTAGATGTTACTTTCAAAGGAAGTTTCGAAAATAATCAAGTGCTGGAATATAATGTTGCTGGAAAAGAATATATTTTTACACCAGAAGCGTTTGTTTCGGATTATACGAAGATAATTAATAATGTCTTACCTGATTTACAAGCTGTGACTTACAATTCAGAAGCTATGAAACAAGTTCTTGGTGTTACAGATAATGAAGCTATAGATAACCTATATCTAGATAAAGAATTTGAGAAGGTTAAAGCTAATATCGCCGAACATTTAAGAAAGATCCTTACTATGGATAAAGCTGTAAATACTATGGGTAATGGTGTAGTTGAGTATGTAAGTGAGAAAATTAAAAACAATAAAGAAGCGTTGTTATTAGGTCTTACTTATATGAATCGTTGGTACAATATCAATTATGATGATATGAATACGAAAGATTTGTCTACGTATAAATTCGACTTCAATGGTAATAATGCAACTTCAACATTAGATACGCTTATTTCACTAGGAAATAGTGAGTTAGAAAACTTACGCGGAGGTAACAATGTAGGATTATACGGTAGTCTACTTGCTCCGCTAAAAGGGGAAGACACAGTATTTGATTTCGTAGAAGCATATCGTAAATTGTTCTTACCTAATAAAACGAATAATGAGTGGTTTAAAAATAATACTAAAGCTTACATAGTAGAGATTAAATCAGAAATTCCAGAAGTTCGTAAAAAACAAGAAGAAGCGGCAGCGGACAGTAAATATTCATTAGGTGTGTATGATAGAATATCATCTCCTACATGGAAGTATCGAGGAATGTTATTGCCACTATTAACACTACCAGAAGAAAGTGTGTATGCTATTTCGAATATGTCTACATTATCATTTGGTGGTTATGAACGCTATAGAGATACTGTAGATGGTAGTGTGCTTTCTGGAGATGCATTACGTCAGTATGTGCATTCGAAAGTTGATCAAGCTGCTAAATGGGAAAGAGATCATTATGATATTTGGTATAACTTATTATCTCCAGAATACAAAGAAAGATTATTCCGTTCAGTTCCAATTGTTGATGGATTTGCGATGAAAGATACGCAAGGAAGAAGTTATTGGGCGACAGCTACAGATAAGAATATAGATTCTATTTATAATTTCTTTGGCCCAGCAGGAAAATGGTATGGAAATAGTCCAGCAGCAGGAGCTTATGCTACTGGTTATGAAGTGCATTATGTAAGTGATAGATTATTAGATAAATATGGAACATCAGTTTACACTCATGAGATGACTCATAACTCTGATGGACATATTTACTTCGAAGGCAATGGCCGTAGAGAAGGTTTAGGAGCTGAATTATACGCGCTAGGATTATTACAATCTGCAGACAGCTTAGAAAAAGATGCTATAGTGTTAAATACGCTATACAAAGGGGATAAAGATTCTCTTACAAGGTTACATGCGTATAATCCAATAGAACGATATAAATCTGCAGCAGATCTTCAAGAATATGTTCATGGAATGTATGATGTTCTGTACACATTAGATGCGATGGAAGCTAAAGCTGTAGTATCTAAATCTAATGATGTTAAGAAAAAATGGTATAGAAAAATTGAAAATTTCTACGTAAAAGATAGTAAGTATAAAAAAGATACTCACGCAGGAAACTCTGTTCGTCCGTTGACGAATGAGGAAGTAGCGAAGTTAACTTCTTTAGAATCATTAATAGATAATAATATTATTAATCGTCGTGCGTATAGAGATAATAGTCAATACGTAAGAAATGGATACCATGTGATAAGTATGTTCTCTCCTATCTACGCAGGGTTAAGTAACTCAAAAGGTGCTCCTGGAGATATTATGTTTAGAAAAACTGCTTATGAGCTTCTAGCTGAAAAAGGATATCAAAATGGATTTATTCCATATGTATCGAATAAATATGCAGAAGAAGCTAAACAAAAAGGTAGTGTAGCGTACTCAGATTGGTTAAGAAAAGATGTTGGCTTAGTAACTGATGATTTAGTATTAAGTAAGGTATTTAATAACCAATATAAATCGTGGGCTGATTTCAAAAAGGCGATGTTTAATGAGCGTATTGCTAAACAAGATAGATTAAAACCAATAACAATTCAATATGAACTAGGTGTGGTTGGTAGTACAAAAGAAGTTACAATTTCATCAGCACAAGAAATGCAAGCTTTAATTAATGCAGCAGTAGCGAAAGATATCGAGAATATTGATCGTACAACGAGTCATGCTCCTGCGAGTTGGGTACATCTACTTAAACAAAAAATCTATAATGCGTATCTACGCTCTACAGATGATTTTAGAGAGTCAATCTATAAATAATAGAATTAATCTCAGATAGGTGAGGGCACGAAACTGCCCCAAAAGTCCTAGATTAAAAAAAGTGTATATGATAACTCATAGACGCAGTGGTTTATTGATATCTAAATTCGCTTTATAAAAGCTTTTT
>CALIWM010000195.1:0-6986 GCA_938046645.1 uncultured Gemella sp.
TACCACTGTAATTCCTTGAACTACATCTCCTCGTTCAAACTTCATTGTATAGATTTTCCCATCACGATAAACTGAAGCTTCTAGATTCGTAGATAAAGCATTTACTACACTGGCACCTACCCCGTGAAGACCACCCGATACTTTATATCCGCCTCCACCGAATTTACCTCCGGCATGAAGTACTGTAAGAATTACTTCAAGTGCTGGTTTTCCAGTTTGTTCTTGAATATCTACTGGAATACCACGTCCATTATCTTCTACTCTTATCCAATTTCCTTTTTCAATTGCAACTGTTATTGTGTCACAATATCCGGCTAAGGCTTCATCTATAGAGTTATCTACAATTTCCCAAACAAGGTGGTGTAGACCTTTACTAGATGTAGAACCGATATACATACCTGGTCTTACCCTAACAGCTTCTAATCCTTCAAGGACCTGAATCTGATCGGCATTATATTCTTGTGTTTTTTTATTTTCTACCATGATTTTTCCTTTCATTTTAGTAAATTCATAAATAAATTTTCTAGACTATTTCACTAATGTTTCCATTTTCTATTTTAAAAACTTTAGCCTTTTTTAATAAATCTTCTTTAATATCTGATATTGAAGGTGTCGTAATGAATGTTTGTACATTTTCATTAATTGCATCTAATAATTTTAGTTGTCTATTCTTATCAAGTTCACTAAGAACATCATCTAAAAGTAAGACTGGATATGTACCCGTTTTTGATTTAAGATAATTTATCTCAGCTAACTTTAACGATAATACTATACTTCTTTGTTGACCTTGGGATGCATACATTTTCGCATCAAGATCATTTATATAAAATTCTAAATCATCATGCTGTGGTCCAATTTTTGTACTACCTCGCATAATATCATCAAAAGATCTCTTCATCATGACTTTCGTCAAGTTCTCTTCAGTAAAAGACTCATCGTTTATCTCTGTAATATTCAATGCATCTAAAACTGAGCTTTTATATTTAATTTTTAAAGTTTCTTGTCCATTAGATATATTTAACATATTTTTATATGTTAATTTAGAAATATCTTGAACAAATGACACTCTCTCTTTTATAATGTATAGTGCAACTTTCGCAAGTTGGGATGTAAGGGTTTCTAGATACGCTAGAGACATTTCATCTTTCGGATTCTTTCTCATATCTTTTAAATATGAATTACGTTGTTTTAAAAGATGTTGATACATTAAGTAGTATTTATGATAAATACGTGAAAACTGATAAAATTCCCTATTCATAAATTCTCTCCGTAACGCTGGAGAACCTTTAACAATCTGCAAGTCTTCTGGGGAGAAAAGAACAACATTTAGTTCACCAACAAAATCAGTTAGCTTCGTTTTCTTTATTCCAGCAATCTTAGCACTTTTACCTTTATTATTAATTCCTAACATTATGTCTAGATCTTTATCATTTTTATTTACTATACAAGACATAGCTGTCGCTGTTTCTCCAAACATAATACACTCACTATCACTCTTTGTTCTGTAACTTTTTCCAAGTGCCAAACAAAAAATAGACTCTATAATATTAGTTTTTCCATTCGCATTGTTTCCTACTAAAACATTAAGCGAGGGATGTGCATCTATATTCGTAGATAAATAATTTCGAAAGTACAGTAATTTTAAACTTTTAATTTTCATTAATTATTATAAATTCGTTTCCTTCTAATTTTATTACATCATTTGAATATAATTTTTTCCCTCGTCTATTTTCTAGTTCTCCATTAAGCTCAACTTCTACTTCTTGTAAGAAATATTTAGCTTCTCCACCAGAACCTATAAATCCTTCTAATTTTAAGAATTGAGCTAATGTAATATACTCACTATTAATAAAAACTTCTTTCATTTCACACCTCCTATGATATTTAAAAATGAAACTATGTGTATATAAATATATTTTATACATTATAATTATACCAAATTTCTTGTTTTTTTTCAACAATCACCATTTTTTTTATAATTTTCCAATTTAAAATATCTATATATACCAGGTATTTTTAAAGATTAGTATCAATTTAAGTTCACATAAATAATATAGTGTATATTTATAAATTTATTTCAAATCTAATAGAAATATATTGTGAAAAAAAATAGTATTTTAATAAAAATTCAAATATTAAATTTATAGACAATGTAATCGTTTTTCTTTTAACTTTAATTAGTTTATTATATAATTATAGTGAAAAAGGATTTTATATTTCAGAAACTAAGGAGGATATTGATATGTATAATTTAGATAAATTAGAAAAAATCTTAAAAGAAAAGGTAATCTCATTAGAAGAAACTAGTTATGGAATCACAAATAAAAATTACATTATTACAACGGATAATAATAAATATTTCTACAGAACTTCTAAAGATTCCACAAATATTGTAAATAAAAATAATGAAAGAGAAGCTATTACTCTTCTAGCTAATGAAGATTACTTTCTTAAACCAATATTCTTCAATAATGATAATCTAATTACAGAATTTCAACCTAATCCGAAAACATTTATTTCACAAAGAAAATTATCAAGTATCGTAAGAATTGCAAAACTTCTTAATAATTTCCATTCAAAAAAATTTCAAGCTGAGAATATATTTGATCCTATTAAACAATTTTATAATTATTATAACCAAATTGATGAAAAAAAGAGTATTTTTGAGCAATACTTGTACATTATAGATGATTTTAGAAAGTTCTATGAACCTGACAGATTATGCCACAATGACTTAGTTGAAGGTAATTTCTTATTTTCAAAAGATAAATTATATTTAATAGATTTTGAATACGCAGGATATAATGATTATTACTTCGATATAGCGAGTTTTATATCAGAAAATGATTTAAACTACGAGGAAACAATTACCTTCTTAAAAGCATATTTTAACGATAAGGAGTGCCATTATAAAAAACTAGATGTATTCTTACAGTTCTGTGATTTATTATGGTATACATGGGCTATTCTATTATATGAAAAAAGAAATGAAGAAGTTTACAATGAAATTGCTCAAGCAAAGCTCTATAGATTAAATAATCCTAGAAAGATTGTATATTAAAGAGTAACACACCTTAAAGAGCCTATTATGACTCTCTAAGGTGTGTTTTATTACAAAAAAAGAATACTTGCAAAATTATGCAAGTATTCAATAAATTTTCTTTAATTATTTAGCTAAAGCTGCTTTAGCTTGTTCACAAATGCTTGTGAATGCTGCTGCGTCGTGGATAGCGATTTCTGATAACATTTTTCTGTTAATATCGATTCCAGCAACTTTAAGTCCGTTCATTAGACGGCTGTAAGATAAACCATTTAATCTTGCAGCTGCATTAATACGAACGATCCATAATCTTCTGAAGTTACGTTTTGTTTGACGACGGTCTCTGAAAGCATACATTCCTGATTTCATTACTTGTTGCTTAGCAACTTTGAATAATGTATGTTTTGAACCAAAATATCCTTTAGCTAGTTTTAAAACTTTTTTACGGCGACGACGAGTCACAGTTCCACCTTTAACACGTGGCATATCTAATTCCTCCTTATGTATAACTTAAATAAGTATTTACGCTATAATTAATCTTCTTTAATATTATTTAACTAATAAAGTTCTAATACGTTTGTAATCACCACGAGATACTAATGAAGCTTTACGTAAGTGACGTTTTTGTTTAGTAGTTTTTCTTGAAAACCAGTGAGAAGTATAAGCACGGCTACGTTTTAATTTACCGCTAGCTGTTTTTTTCACACGTTTTGCTAAACCACGGTGAGATTTCATTTTTGGCATTATCAAATTCCTCCTATATTAAACCTTTATTTCTCTTTTTTTGGTGCTAGAACTAAGAACATACTGCGACCTTCCATTTTAGGTTTTTGTTCGACAGTAGCTATATCGCTAGCTTCGTTAGAAAAGTTTTCTAAAACTTTCTGTCCAATTTCTTTGTGGGTGATTGCTCTCCCTTTAAAACGAATAGAAACTTTAACTTTGTCTTCTTTTGCTAAGAATTTACGTGCATTTTTCAACTTAGTTTCAAAATCGTGTTTTTCAATTGTTGGAGATAATCTTATCTCTTTTGTTGTTACGATTTTTTGTTTCTTACGTGCTTCTTTTTCTTTCTTTTGTTGTTCGAATTTGAACTTACCGTAGTTCATAATTTTAGCAACTGGTGTTTTAGCATTTGGAGCTACTAGAACAACATCTAAGTTCATACGCTCTGCAATTTGCATCGCTTCTGCCTTAGTTTTAACTCCTAATTGTTCTCCATTTTGACTAATTAAAAGAAACTCTTTCGCTTTAATACCTTCATTTACTTGTGCAGTATCTTTACTAATGATCAGCACCTCCTATTTATAAAATTCATTAAATACTAAAAGCATTAAAAAAAACTGAGTGCAAAACACCCAGCATAAAATTCTACATTTCATCTACATAAACCTGAACAATCTTTATTGGCAGGTGAGAAACGGGTGCTTCTACTTTTGTATTCAACATTATTTATTTTACATACTTTTTATAGATTTGTCAATAGGAATATAATATTTTTTTATATTCCTATTAACTTTTCTATGTTCTAAATTAAATAGATCCTAATTCTTCGTGTAATTCTTCTTCAATTGGTCTACTTAATTCATTATCCATTTCTAATTCAAGCTCATTTTCCGCTTTGATATCTACGTCATTATATCTTGCCATTCCTGTTCCTGCTGGAATTAGCTTACCAATAATAACGTTCTCTTTAAGTCCCATAAGTCTATCAACTTTTCCTTTAACAGCTGCGTCTGTAAGTACACGCGTTGTTTCTTGGAATGAAGCTGCAGATAAGAAACTTTCAGTTTCTAATGATGCTTTAGTGATACCTAGAATTACAGGCTTAGCTGTAGCCATGTTTCCACGTACCGCAAGGATTTTTTTGTTTTCATCTGTGAATTTGTGGATATCAACTAATGAACCTGGAAGTAAGTCAGTGTCTCCAGCATTGATTACACGCACTTTTCTTAACATTTGACGTACCATAACCTCAACGTGTTTATCACTGATTTCTACCCCTTGCATACGGTAAACTTTTTGTACCTCAGTTAATAAGTAACTTTGTACTGCTTCTAAACCAGCAATTGATAGTAATTCTTTTGGTTCAATAGAACCTTCTGTTAAAGCTTGACCACGTTTAACTTTATCGTCTTCTTTAACTAACATACGACTTGCACCGTAGTCTTGATATTCTCTTTCTTCACCGATTTCACTTAATACGTAAATTCTACGTACGTGATTATTATCAATTTCAACTTTTGTAACTGTTCCATCTACTTCTGAGATTAATGCTTTACCTTTAGGATTACGTGCTTCAAATAACTCTTGAATACGAGGTAAACCTTGAGTGATATCGGCACCGGCAACCCCACCAGTGTGGAACGTACGCATTGTAAGCTGTGTACCAGGTTCTCCGATAGATTGAGCGGCAATTGTACCAACTGCTTCTCCAACCTCTACTTTTTCACCTGTTGCTAAGTTTTTACCATAACATTTCTCACAAACACCGTGACGTGAGTTACATGTAAATGCTGATCTAATAACAACACTTTCGATTCCAGCTGCTTCAATTTCTTTAGCTGTATCTAGTGTGATTAATTGACCATCTTCAACGATAACTTTTCCTGTCTCTGGGTGAACAACAGTTTCTTTACTGTATCTACCTTCAAGACGTTCTTGTAAGCTTTCAATTTCATCTGTTCCATTTTTCAGTGCTGCAACTCTTAATCCACGAGATGTACCACAGTCATTTTCACGAACGATAACATCTTGTGCAACGTCTACAAGACGACGAGTTAGGTAACCTGAATCGGCTGTTTTAAGGGCTGTATCGGCAAGACCTTTACGCGCACCGTGAGAAGAGATGAAGAACTCTAATACTGTTAATCCTTCTTTAAATGATGAACGTACAGGCATTTCCATGATACGTCCTGATGGAGAAGCCATCAGACCACGCATACCGGCTAACTGTGTAAAGTTTGACGCGTTACCACGGGCTCCAGAGTCACTCATCATATAAATTGGGTTTGTAGCTGGAAGAGAGTCCATAAGTTGATCTTGGATGATATCTTTTGCTTTTGCCCATTGAGCAATAACGTTTTGATATCTTTCTTCTTCAGTTAATAGACCACGTCTGTATAATGTTGTGATTTTATCAACATTAGATTGTGAGTCTGCTAAGATTTCATATTTATTAGGTAGGACGAATACGTCACTTACCCCTACTGTAATACCAGCTCTTGAAGAGTATTTAAATCCTAAATCTTTCATTCTGTCTAACATCATAGATGTTTCAGTAATGTGGAATCTGTTAAAGATTTCAGAAATGATTTTTGATAAGAATCCTTTTTTGAATGGTGTTACAGCTTCTTGTTCAGCAATGTATGCTTTTAATCCACCTTCTGATAGATCAGATGGTGATACGAAATATTTATCAGGAGTAGCTGATTCTAAATTATCTTTTGTAGGTTCATTTAGATAAGGGAATCCTTCTGGTAATATATCGTTAAAGATTACTTTACCGATTGTAGTAACAAGTAATTTTTTGTTTTGTTCTTCTGTGAACGTTGGGTTCTCAAATGATTTAGCCGCGATACCAACACGTGTGTGAAGGTGAATATATCCATTTTGATATGCTATTCTAGCTTCATCGGCATCTTTGAAAATCATACCTTCCCCTACTGCTCCAGGTCTTTCAAGTGTTAGGTAGTAGTTACCTAATACCATATCCTGAGATGGAGTAACTACTGGTTTACCATCTTTAGGGTTAAGGATATTTTGAGCAGCCAGCATTAGCATACGTGCTTCTGCTTGTGCTTCTTTTGATAAAGGTACGTGAACGGCCATTTGGTCACCATCAAAGTCGGCGTTAAACGCTGTTGTTACAAGAGGGTGAAGACGAATTGCACGTCCTTCAACTAAGATTGGTTCGAATGCTTGGATACCAAGTCTGTGAAGAGTC
>CALIWM010000196.1:0-3828 GCA_938046645.1 uncultured Gemella sp.
CGCTATTCCTATAGCGCAGAGATTGTATGCTTAGTTACATACCCTAATATTATATACTAAATAATTTAAAAATCAAGGTAAATAGCCAGATTTCTTATTGTATGGTCATACGTTTTTTATTATCAATCATAACATATTGACATATGCTGAAATACTCTCTGAAAAAAATTTATTATTGGCTTGAAGTATGGAAAACTTAATAAAGTTAAACCATCAAAAAACCAAAGCAAATCAATATTATTTACCTTGGTTTTTAGTGTTAAGTTCTATTTACTTATAACTTCATTTGCTATGTAATCTGACAGTCCACCAACAACAACCGCTTTAGTTATATTTTTATTTTTTAAATATTCTTTTGAGTATTCAAGGTTATTATTATTCACTATCAAAATAGGTCCATCTTCTAACTGTGAAGCAACAAGTCCATCCACCTCATTGTCAACAAGTGTTATTTTTGATGTATTAGGGAAGAAATATTTCGCAACTTCGACACTTGTTTCATATCTATTTCTACCTTCAATCCTCATAACTTTTCCGATTTCAGCTAATTGCTTTGCAACAATAGAATTAACGACATCTATTGATCCGACAATAATAAATTCAAGACCTTTCTTTCTAGATAAAAAATCTAGTTGATAAAAATGCACAAAATCCTCAACAAGAAGAATAGGCAAACCAGTGGCTGCTGCAGATATTCCATCAATGTACTGCGCACCCGAAATTACCAAGATTCTTTTTTCATCACCAAGTGCGTGTTTTAGCACTTCAAAATTAGTCAGATATCTATCATCTCCTGTTAATATTTTTATATTCGAATTATAATCTATATCACCACCTACCTGAAATAGCGCATCTTTTTTTTCAATAGAATAGTCAAATATTATAGATGCATTATATTTTCTTGCTAAAAATGTAGATGATAATCCATCAATTATACTCTTACCACTCACATTTACATACTTATATTTATTAGTTGCATTTCTAACTATTTCCGCAGTCTCGTTTCTATCTTCCCCTCTATATATTGTTAGATTGCACATTGGTTTAACAACTTTATGGTCAATAAAGTCAATAGGTGGATATATAAAACCCATAAAATCTAAACCGGGCTCTGAATTTGTGTATGGTGGGTGATATTTCCTTATGTAAAATCTTGATGATCCATAGTCAGATGCAGACACTGTAATTTCACCATTTGTTCCAATCGACTCAACAACAGCTACATGTCCTGCACCATCACCACCATATCCTACAACTCCCTTTTTCCAACACATAACAGCACCTAGTCTTGGACTAGCGCCTCTTTGGTACCCATCATTGTTCCAGTACCAATCCTCTGCATTGGACCTACTTAGTCCATGATTGTACCCGAGAAGTTCTCGCCATCTCCCCCAAGCATAACCAACACAGTTTGGGATGCACTCACCATCCGATGTTATTCTTATACAATTGTTATATCCTCCGGCTGACGAATGCAGCCAGTTTTTATTATGATATTCTGGTGCTGTTAATCTTTTAATATATATTTCACTCATTTTTGTCCTCCTCTTTTTTCACATCTTCATTTGTGATTTGATTTGAATTTTTCTTTAGTATTTTTGCAACATGCTCTATGATAGGCACTGTATCTAACCCCATTAACGATATGTTCTCACTTATAGAAATAATTTCATTAGATAGATAGCAAACCGTAACAACGTTCTTAATAAACCCTGAACCTATCACATTATCCAACTGTGCCCCAACAAGAATTACAAGCAAAATTGTGCCTTTTCTACACAATCCTTTAAACCCTGCTCTTGATTCAAGCTTTCCATTTTCACTCTTCTTACTTTTTTTAAATACTCCTGCAACGATTATTCCCGTTATATAATCTATCATCATGCAAATAATCAATGCCTTCAGACTCATAGTCCAGAATTTTTGTCTTGTAATTATATTTGAGATAGCAGTTGGTGTTAGCATTTTCATTACCTCCTTTGCTTTATATTTATAATATTGCGCATTATTATAGATTTTAAATCTACTTAACAAGTAATACAACGATTGTAATCAAAACATTTTTATATTACAACCATGTTTTAAGTATTTTTCTCTGCCTCTGTAGATTATAAATCTATTATATTCCGGGTAGATTATTTGTCAACTACTTTTTTAAAACTTGTTGAATATAAATCAACTTGATGATATACTTAAAGCTAAGAAGGAGTTAGCAAAATGAGCATTGGAAAAAAAATTAAAGAAAAACGTATACTCCTCGGTCTAACCCAAGAAGAGTTAGCGAACAAATTAGGTTATAAATCAAAATCAACCATCAATAAAATCGAACTTGGTATAAACGATATACCTCAAAGTAAGGTTTCAGAATTTGCAAGAGCGTTAAATACAACACCTGTTTTTCTTATGGGTTTAGAACGGGAAAAACCAAAAAAGAAAACACTCCGTACAGTTCGAATACCTGTGCTTGGCATGGTTCATGCAGGCTATCCTATGGATGCAATTGAAGATTTTATAGATTGGGAAGAAATCACATCTGACATGGCAAGCCGTGGAGAAATAATGGCTTTAAAAATAATGGGTGATTGTATGGAACCAAAATTCTCAGAGGGTGATATAGCAATCGTTTTATGTCAATCACATGCTGAAACTGGAGATATTGCTATAGTAATGGTTAATCACGATGAAGCCGAAATGAGAAAAATTAAAAAGTTCCCAGACGGTTCAATCAATTTAATCCCGCTTAACCCAGCTTATCAGGTCAAGTCATATAGCCCAAGGGAAATAGAGGAATTACCAATACGGATTTTGGGTAAAGTAATAGAACTCAGAGCTAAATTCTGATTTTACTATTCTTATTTATATTTCTTACGAGGAGATACAGCATGTCAAACGAACACAACAATTTGTTATTTTCGGAAAGCGTTAAGCCTTTGGCTTCGTCAAATAACAGAATAGCCTATTTTGATGCTATCAGAGCCTTTGCAACGATAGCTGTTATTATGCTACATGTATGTGCTGCTAATTGGTATGCTTGGCCTGTAACGGCTTCCTCTTGGATTACATGTTCTGCTTATGATAGCGTCGTTAGATGGTGTGTTCCTTGCTTCATAATGATTAGTGGCGCACTATTCTTAGACAAAAAGATTAATTTAAAGCGTCTGTATTCTAAAAATATCTTTCGCATTGTTGTTGCATTTGTATTCTGGTCAGCTATTTATACTTTTGTGCCTAGTCTAATTAACAATGGAGAAAACAAGCTGCTTACATTCCTCGAAGGGCACTATCACATGTGGTTCTTATTTACCATTATTGGACTATATATAATCTCACCTATAATTTCGGTGGTCAAAGGGAATATAAATGCTTTAAGATATACAATAGTATTCATGTTCATATCAGCCATACTTATACCAAATGCAGTTGCAATACTAGGCTTATTTATGCCTAATTTTTCTGTAGCACTCGGTCAATATCTAGGTAAATTTGGCGGGGGAGGGAGTGAATTCTTTAATGTAAGATTCATTTTTTACTTTGTTTTAGGGTATTATTTAAACTTCATTAACCTTAGTCGTAAGATGAGAATTTTAATATATATATTCGGTATTTTAGGCTCTATATCGACAATAGTTTGTACCATCTACTATTCAATACGCACAAATACTCCAAATGATTTTTTCTACGCCTACCTATCGATTAACGTTTTACTTGAATCAATTGCTGTATTTGTATTTCTTAAGTACAACTTTGATTTAAAGAGCTTTGGTAAGACAGCTAGAACTATTATTATTTTTATTTCAAAATACAGCTTCGGAATATATCTTGTGCATC
>CALIWM010000197.1:0-3827 GCA_938046645.1 uncultured Gemella sp.
AAGCATGTCCTTATTCGCCACGCTCATAGCCATTCTCGGCGCAAACACCATATCGACTATTTTCAAAAAAAATAAATTTAAAAAAGCTATTCTGGAGCAGGCAGCGTACAAACCAACTTGGTCCGAAGAAATTATCCCACCCCCAATCAAAACATCAAATCTCATCATTAATTCCTGAAAAATATCAATAATGAACATTATAGTTATACATCTCGTCCATTCTCTGAATTCAGAATAATCACCAAATCTACTTAAAATAAGTCCACGCTTAGAAAAAAAATATTTTAATAAAAGAAAAAAACCATAAATTAGAGAAAAAATAGCTTTATCAAAACTCGATAATATATTTCTCTGTTTAACTAAATAATATGTTAAAATAGCAATAAAAATAACCGTAATAACTAAGAAAAACAAACGACTATCTTGTAAAATTCCCCATGCAGCACCTCTATTTCTATGAGACGAGATACTGAAGAAATTTACTATAATTTCCTTGCTTTCTCCTAATGAGAAATGATTAACTATAAAATTTTTACTAAGTTGATCTAGTAATATTAGAAAACACGCTAATATAAATATAATTAACATATTCCTTCTCCTCTTATTTCAATACTAATAATTTTTCTAATTCTGGGTCAATAGTTCGTTCTCCTCTTGCTGGAAGTTTATAACGACCTAAATGAATTAGTTGATGATGTATTTTACCCCAACTTTCCATAGGAAAAACACTCATAAGACTCTTTTCTACTTGAAGCGGAGTATCAGTTATTTCAGCTAATCCAAACATTTTTGCTACACGTTCAACATGCGTATCAACAGCAATTGCAGGGATATTAAATCCAACTGAAAGAACAACATTAGCAGTTTTTCTTCCTACACCAGGTAGCTTTTCTAATTCTTCTCTAGTCTGTGGAATTTTATAATCATAAACATCCCTTAACATATTGGCCATACCAACTATATTTTTCGATTTTGCTTTATATAAACCTAGCGTTCGGATATACTTTTCTATATCTTCTACCTTAGCATCAGCATAATCATCAATTGTTTTATAATGTTCAAATAAACCTACTGTCGCTCTATTTACGTATTCGTCTTTACATTGTGCCGATAATAGAACAGCAATAACCAACTCCAAATTATTAGAAAAATCAAGTTCACACTCTACATCGGGAAATACTTTATCTAAGTATTCCATAACTTTTTTTGCTTTATTCTTTTTTTGTCTAATTGTTAAACCAGTCATAACCTAAACTACTTCCACTTTCTGATTGTAAATCATTATTTACTTTATTATTTAATATACCATTAACATAACTAATATTTTTTGATAAAGTTAATGCTTCATCAATTTGATGTTTTGTATATTGTTTTTCAAACCAAGAAGTAACGATATCAATCTCTTTAGAAGTTAATATCCTCCCGGTAACTCTCTCTACTAATTTCAACAAATCACGTAATGAATAATAATCATCCTTATTCTTAAATATCATGAAATCAATCTTACTTTCTGGTGATATAACTATGCATCCTTTATTAATTAAATTATCAAGCATAGAAAAAATTTCATTTTCTGATTTGTTTGATTCATTCTTAAATAAATCTATTGAAAATGGTATTTCTCCTTGATTTGTCAAATAACTTATCTGAAGAAGAAACATAGCTTCCTCTCCAGATAAGTTATGAGTTTTATAATTCATTAAAAAATCAGCATCAACTAAAAGACCTTTTATATTGATATTGATCATTTCAAACTCCTATGGTGTTAATCTGTTTAATAAACGTGGGAATGGAGCAGTTTCACGAACGTGTCCATTACCTGTAATCCAAGCTACAGTTCGTTCTAATCCTAACCCAAATCCAGCATGTTCTACAGAACCATATTTACGTAAATCTAAGTACCAACCATAGGCTTCAAGATTTAAATCATGTTTCTTAATATTTTCTAATAATTTATCATAATCATCAATACGTTGTGAACCACCGATGATTTCTCCGTATCCTTCTGGAGCGATCAAGTCTGCACAAAGCACTACACCAGGCTCATTTGGATCTTCAATCATATAGAATGGTTTAATATCTAATGGCCAGTGAGTAATAAATACTGGTTTATTATAGCTGTTAGCGATAAATGTTTCGTGAGGTGATCCAAAGTCATCACCATATTCAATATCATCAAATCCATTATCTTTAAGTAATTTAATAGCATCTTTATATTTAATACGTGGGAATTCTCCTCTAGCATTTTCAAGAGCTTCTAAATCACGACCAAGAACTTTAAGTTGTTCTTGACATTTTTCTAATACATCTGTAAGTAAGTAATTAACGTAAGCTTCTTGTAATGCTAAGCTTTCATCATGATTACAGAATGCCATCTCAGCTTCAATCATCCAGAATTCGATTAAGTGACGACGTGTTTTAGATTTTTCAGCTCTAAAAGTAGGACCGAATGAAAATACTTTACCAAATGCCATAGCCGTTGCTTCTAAGTAAAGTTGTCCAGATTGAGAAAGATATGCTTCCTCATCAAAATATTTAGTGTTAAATAATTCTGTAGTTCCTTCTGGAGCTGAAGAAGTTAAGATTGGTGGATCTGTTTTTAAGAATCCTTCTTTTTCAAAGAAATCATATGTAGATTTAATAACTTGGTTTCTTATAGTTAATATAGCATGTTGCTTCTTAGAACGAATCCAGATATGACGATTATCCGCTAAGAATTCTACTCCGTGCTCTTTTGGAGTAATTGGATAATCAATTGCTTCAGAAATTACTTCAAAGTCTTCAATTTCTAATTCAATACCAGAAAGTTCTCTTTCATTTTCTTTAATTAAACCTGTTACTTTTAATGAAGTTTCTTGTGGTAAGTGACGTAATTGTTGATATCTTTCCTCACCTAAAGCTTCTTTTAATGCGATAGCTTGGATAAATCCAGCTCCGTATCTAAGTTGGAAAAATGCAATTTTACCACTACTTCTCTTGTTTGCAATCCATGCGCCAAGAGTTACTTTTTGACCTAGTTGTTCTTTTAAATTATTAATATTCAACTTGAAGTCCCTCCTAATTTTAATTAATATTATGTTCAAAATTTAAATTGTAATAGTTATATAAAAACTATTTATATTATATCATAAAATTACTATTTTTTTAATTATGACTTTTTATTTTTAGAATTTAATGTTCTAAATCACGAAATACAATTATGCAATCAAAAATATCTTTTATATAATACCTGTATTCAAGTATATCCTTTGTAGCGTAACATCTACAAGCTAGTCGATTATTATTTTTCACTTCACTATATAACTCATTAAAGTTATCTTTAATTGAAAAATTGAAGAATTTTATATAACTCTTTTTTTCTCGTTTACTAAAGTATAAATCTTTATATTTATTACTTTCAAAAATATATAATATTGATTCAGTACTTTTTGATGTTAATAACTCCTCATCTCCATTACTGTATATATATTTTACTTTAGATTTTAAATTCAAGTACTTATGTTTTTTAGAATGGATTATATTAATTAATGATTTAACCTTCTTATCATTTACTACTGTAAGTTTTAAGCTATTCTCTTGATCAAGTACTACGAATTTATATGTATTTTTGGAATTCGTTAATACATTTCTTAATTTTTTCATAAACTTATATGATATTGGTAGTTCAACCTTATATTGTTTCATATCGACTAATATTGCATCAACATCTTGTAGTATAAAACTTAAGCTATCATTATATAAAAATAGGCTCTCTGAAATATACATTTCATGAAGAAATTTCACTAAACCATCAATATTGTTTCTTAAAACTTTAATGTCTTTATTTT
>CALIWM010000198.1:0-2325 GCA_938046645.1 uncultured Gemella sp.
TCAAGCTGGCCTTGCATTGGATGACGAATTAAGCCACTGGTTAAATAATTTCACCTTCCCTTTAGAATCGAAATATAAAGATATCAACTACGCTCGAGAGGTCTACACTGATCTAGTAAAAACATTATTAGCAAATGGTACTACATCTGCAATGTACTTTGGAACTATCCATAATGAAGCTACACTCGAGTTAGCAAAAATTTGTGCAAATCTAGGACAAAGATCTTTTGTTGGTAAAGTTGTTATGGATGATGAAATTATGAATCCTGATTTTTATCGAGATAATAGCACAAAAGAAGCTATTGAAAACACTGAGAAGTTTATTAATGATGTTCAGAAACTTTCAAAAGATGTACCTCAAGGTGTATATCCGGTTATTACTCCACGTTTCGTTCCAAGCTGTACAGATAATGCTCTTTTAGAGTTAGGAAAATTAGCAAAGAAATATAACTGCTATATACAAAGTCATTGTAGCGAAAGTGATTGGGAGCACAATTTCGTTCTTGAACGCTTTGGAAAAAGAGATACTGAAGTCCTAAATCAATTCGGATTATTAACAGATAAATCGATAATGGCTCATGGCAATTTTATAAATTCTGAAGATGCTGATATCTTCAAAAAGAATAAATCTTCAGTTTGCCATTGTCCTATTTCTAACTCATATTTTGCTAATGCAGTTTTACCTGTTAACAAACTCAAAAAACAAGGTTTAAATATTTGTTTAGGTACCGATATCTCAGGAGGTTTCTCTCCTAGCCTATATGACAATATAAAACACACGGTCATGGCTAGTAGGATGTTAAATGACGGAGTTGACAATAGACTAGAAGCTAATTGCCGTGGCAATCACGATTCAAAAGTGAGTGTATTTGAAGCATTTTATCTTGCAACCACTGGTGGTGGTAAAGCTTTGAAATTACCACTTGGACTTTTTAAAGAAGGTTACATTTGCGATTTCCAAGTCATCGATATCAATACACCAACAAATAAACTTCCAAATTATTTAGATAATGTAGAAGATAACCACCTTCTTCAAAAAATATTATACCTTTCTACTTCAGAAAATATTCGTGAAGTCTGGGTTCAAGGTAAACAAATTCTAAAAAAAGATTAATAATATAAAAATAAAAAAGGAGATTACGTTTTTTATGACGAAACAAAATAAACATTTAACTATAGGTGTTGAAGAAAATATTCCATTTTCACAATCCCTAATCTTAGGTTTACAACACGTCCTTGCAATGGATGTCTACGTACCACCTTTTATCTTAGCAACAGCTATTGCATTATCACCTGGTGATGCTACTGGTTTAATCCAATCTACTTTTCTAGGTGCTGGTATCGCATCATTAATTCAAGTATTATTCTACCTAAGATTACCTGTTTGTCAAGGTCCATCATTTATTCCTCTGGGAGCTATTATCGGTATATATATGGGAACAAAAAATCTTGGTACTGTTCTTGGAGCAAGTATTGTCGGAGCAATCTTAGTAATCTTACTTGGATATTCTGGTATTTATAAATATATAGTAAAAAACTATATACCTTCTATAGTTAGTGGAACAATAATTATGATTGTAGGATTAACTTTACTTCCTTCAGCATTTGTAAGTAACATCTATATCGAAGGAAATGGTCTGACAATGAAACAAAATGTATTATTAGCATTTATTACAGCCGCTTCTTTAATTCTATTTTCAACATTAGGAAATTACGTCAATAAATTCAAAAGAATTTTTCAAATTTCTTCAGTAATTATCGCCTTAGCTATCGGAACATTTTCTGCATACTTAATGGGTGGTTTTAATACTCAAGGAATTAAAGATGCTAACTTTTTTTCAATGCCGAAACTTTTATTCTTAGACTATAGTATTCATTTTGAAATCTCTGCTATTATCACAATGATTATTATTTACATGGTACTTTTAGCTGAGACTACAGGAACTTGGTATGCAGTAAGTTCAGTTATTGACGAGCCTCTAAGTGATACTCAAGTTAACAAAGGTGTTATTGGAGAAGGAATCGGATGCTTAGCTGCTGCTCTAGTCGGAGCAACTCCTGTTACTGGTTACTCTACAAATGCTGGGATTATTTCTATTACTGGTGTCGCTAGTAGAAAAGTGTTTGTTATGGCTTCATTCTGGTTTATCGGATTATCATTCTTAGGTAAACTTTCTGCCATTATTAATTCAATTCCTTCTGCAGTAATAGGTGGGGTGTTCTCAGTAGTATGTATCATAATCCTACTAAACGGATTTAGAGTTGTTAAAAATCTAGACTTCTCTGAAAGAGAATTATACATTATCGGAGTACCTTTAATGTTTA
>CALIWM010000199.1:0-5469 GCA_938046645.1 uncultured Gemella sp.
TATAAGAATAGATAGAAATTTACCAAAATGGGATCAAATTCTTAAAGATGTTGTAGCAAATGAATATAAAGAGTAACTATAAATAATTAAAGGAGTTTCTTACTAATATGAAAATTTCATATTTTTGAGAGACTCCTCTTATACTTTTAAAACTTTACGATGAATTTATGAATGTAGATATATTAAATATATCCTGTTTAATTGATAAATAATTGATTTTATTATATACTTTATAGTGGTTCAAAATATGTTTATTTTTTAAAAACATATTTAATTATTGAGAAAGAAAGGTAGATAGTATGATATATTTAGATAATTGTGCTACAACTAAACCGTATAAAGAAGTGCTTGATACATTTGTTGAAGTTAACAATTCTTATTTTGGTAATGCTGCTAGTATCAATAAATTTGGGAAAACAACTAATAAACTTCTTTCAGCTGCCAGAGGACAAGTAGCATCTATCTTACAAGTGGCAGAGGATAGTATATTTTTTACATCTTGTGCTACTGAAAGTAATAATATTGCTTTACTTACTAGGAAGTGTTGAACATAAGAAAGATTTTGGTAATAGAATTATTGTTTCGAAAATTGAACACCCTTCAGTCTTAGAATCTTTTAGAGAATTAGAGAGAAGAGGTTTTATATTAGACTACTTAAATGTTGATGAGGATGGAGTAGTTGATTTAAATCATCTAAAATCTTTATTGACAAAAGAGACGATTTTACTAAGTGTAATGCAGGTTAATAATGTCTTTGGGACAATTCAACCGATAGAAGAAATTTCAGAGATTTTAAAAGATTATCCTAAGGTTCACTTCCATGTTGATGGTGTACAAGGGGTATTAAAAGATAAACTTGATTTATCAAAAGTTGATAGTTATGCTATTTCAGCTCATAAATTTCATGGTATAAAAGGTGTTGGTGTACTGTATTTAAAATCTAGAAGAACAGTTCACAATATTACTTTTGGTGGAGGTCAAGAAGATGGTTTACGTAGTGGAACGGTAAATGTTGCTGCTGCGGCATCTCTTGCGAAAGCTTTGAGATTATCACAGGAAAAAGTAGAAACTGTAAAAGCAAAACATAAAGAATTTAAGACTATGATTATTGAAGGATTTTCAAAATATAATCATATAGTGATCAACTCTCCGTTAAGTGAAAAGTATATTGATTCAATAATAAATATCAGTTTACCTAAAATTAAAGGAGAAGCGATAGTTAATGCCCTTAATGAAAGGGGAATTATGGTTTCAACAACGAGTGCTTGTTCATCAAAAACTTTCCATCTAAATGAGGCTCTTTTTGCAAGAGGATTGTCAAGAGAGAATATAGAGGGAAGTATTCGCGTAAGTTTTTCTAATGAGACTACTAAACAAGAAGTTGAAACATTTATTGAAGTATTCATCGATGAATATAATAAGAAATTTAAAGAGGTAATTGAAAGTGGAATTTAGTCATATTATAGTAAGATATGGAGAACTTACATTGAAATCTGGTAACAGAAATGAGTTCTTAAAAAAATTAACAAAAAATATTCGTTACAACCTTCAAGGGTTAACAGGTTTCCATGTCCAAACAAAAAGAGATAGAATGTATATTCATCTAGATCATAATGAAGATGTTCAAGAAATCATGGAGAGATTAAAGAAAGTTCCTGGTATTCATAATTTTTCTCCAGTTTTAAGAGCCGGATTAGATGTTGAAGAAGCTAAAAAAGTTATTGATAGACTTTTAGAAACTAAATTAGATAAAGAATATAAATTTAAAATTCAAACTAAACGACCTAACAAAAACTTCCCACATAATACAAATGAATTAAATAATGTATTTGGAAGTCATGTTTTAATTAATTATAAGAATTTAAAAGTAAATGTTAAACAACCAGATTTTATAATTAATGTTGAAGTGAGAAGTGAAGGAATCTTTATATTCACAGACTTTATTAAAGGTGTTGGAGGATTCCCAGTAAATACTTCTTCTAAAGCATTGTTATTATTATCAGGAGGTATTGATTCTCCTGTTGCTGCTCATACATTACAAGTAAAAGGTGTTGAAGTTGAAATGATTCACTTCCAATCACCACCTTTTACTTCAGCTGAAGCTTTACAAAAGATTTTTGACTTAACAATCAAATTAAGTCAAGTTGTCGGTAAGATTAAACTACATGTTGTTAACTTTACAAAGCTACAAACAGAAATTGTAAAACGTGTACCTTCAAACTACACAATGACTTCAACTAGAAGATTTATGTTACGTATAGCTGAGGAAGTAGCGAAAAAAGAAGGGTGTTTAGCTATTGCTACAGGAGAATCACTTGGTCAAGTAGCATCACAAACGTTAGAGTCAATGAATTGTATTAATGAGGTAACTAATTTACCAGTTTTACGTCCATTATTAACTATGGATAAAGTTGATATAATCAAAATTGCTCAAGAAATTGATACTTTGGAGATTTCTAACTTACCATTTGAAGATTGTTGTACAATCTTCACGCCTAAAGCTCCGAAGACTAAGCCTAGATTAGAGAAAATTAAAGCTTATGAAGCGCGTGATGATTACTCAGATCTTATCACTGAAACATTGGATAGTGTGGAAACTTATTTATTTGATAAGAATGGTAGAGTAGTTACTCAAGACATGAGAGAACAAGAAGTTAAAAAAGAAGAAAAAGATGATTTTTCTGAATTACTATAAAAATAGAAAGAGAGACAATTGATGGAAAAAAAAGTAATAGTAATAGGTGCTGGTTTAGCAGGAAGTGAAGCAGCTTGGCAACTAGCAAAACGTGGAGTTAAAGTAGATCTTTATGAAATGAGACCTAAAAAAATGACACCTGCTCACAAAACAGAAAATTTTGGAGAACTAGTATGTTCTAACTCACTAAGAGCGAACAATATAACTAATGCAGTTGGTCTTCTAAAAGAAGAGATGAGAATGTTAGATTCGATTATTATTAAATGTGCAGATGCAACTCAAGTACCAGCTGGAGGAGCATTAGCTGTAGATAGAGATAAATTCTCAGAGATGATTACTGAGACTATCAAGAATCATCCAAATATTAATGTAATCGGAGAGGAACTACCAACAATACCTAAAGGAGATATTCCTGTAATTGTTGCAACAGGCCCACTTACATCAGATGCATTAAGCCAAGATATCAGAAAATATACGAAGCAAGATGGATTATACTTCTATGATGCTGCGGCTCCTATTATCGAGAAAGATTCAATCGATATGAATAAGGTTTACCTTAAATCAAGATATGATAAAGGTGAAGCTGCGTACTTAAATTGTCCGATGACAAAAGAAGAATTCTTTAATTTTTATAATGAATTAATAAATGCCGAAGCAGCACCATTAAAAGAATTTGAAAAAGAAATATATTTTGAAGGATGTATGCCTTTTGAAGAGATGGCGAAACGTGGAGAAAAAACATTATTATTTGGACCTATGAAACCAGTAGGTTTAGAAGATCCAAAAACTGATAAACGTCCATATGCTGTTGTACAATTACGTCAAGATAATAGCGAAGGTACTTTATATAATATCGTAGGGTTCCAAACACACCTTAAATGGGGGGAACAAAAGAGAATTATTAACATGATTCCAGGATTAGAAAATGCTAATATAGTACGTTATGGAGTTATGCATAGAAATACATACTTAAATTCTCCTCAATTATTAGAAAAAACTTATAGACTAAAAGAAGAGAAAAATATCTATTTTGCTGGTCAAATGACGGGGGTAGAAGGATATGTTGAAAGTGCAGCTTCGGGAATTGTTGCAGCATTAAATGCTCTATATAATACAGAAGATAAGGAAGTTGTATTCCCAACAGAAACTATGATTGGAGCTATGGCAAATTATATCGTAGACAATACAAGTAAAAATTTCCAACCTATGAATGCAAATTTTGGAATTATTAAACCACTTCCAGAAAGAATTAAAGATAAAAAGGAAAAATACGAAAGATATGCTAAAAGATCATTAGAAATGTTAGAAAATTTCAAAATTGATTAAATTAATTTTTAAAAAGTCTTACAATTTATTAAAATTAATGGTATAATAAGCAAGGAAGTATTTTGTAAGGAGAAAATTAATGGCAAGTTTATTACAAAAAACAAGAAAAATTAGTACAATTTTACAAGAAGGACGCCATGATAATGTAGACTTTGAAGCTATGGCAATGCGCCTAAGCCCAATTCTAGATTCTGTCGTATATATTCTTGATACTGAAGGTAATATACTTGGATATGATTCTATCGTTGATTATTCTAATGAACGTATGGAGAAAATTATTCAAGATAGAAAAGTTCCTAAAGCATATTTAGATGCAACATTGAAAGTTTATGCGACAAAAGTTAATATTCCATTCAAGGATCCATTATCAATTTTCCCAGAAGAAGAACAGGAGCGCTTTGAGACTAATAGCTATACTGTAATCTTACCAATCAGAGGTGGAGGAGATCGTCTAGGAACATTGGTTATCGGTAGAATGGACAGTGACTTTAAAGATGATGATTTAGTACTGGCTGAATATGCGTCTACTGTAGTAGGAATAGAAATTTTACATGAAAAACAAGATAAAGAGAAAAACTTAGCAAGAGATAAAGATATGGTTAATATGGCTCTGAACTCATTATCATTCTCTGAGAAAGAAGCTATTGAACATATCTTTAGAGAATTAGATGGAACAGAAGGATTATTAATTGCTAGTAAGATTGCCGATAGAGTAGGAATTACTAGATCTGTAATCGTAAATGCTCTTAGAAAATTAGAGAGTGCAGGTATTATTGAATCTAAATCATTAGGTATGAAGGGTACATATATTAAAGTACTAAAAGAATATTTCTTAGAATTAATGTTTTCTAATGAATTTTAAAAAGTAAAATTGTAAAAAAAAGAAAGATCGTTTGTTTACGGTCTTTCTTTTTTGCTAATTATGATAGTTTTTATATTTCTTATGAAAGTTTGCTTAAGAATTTTTCGTTGTTAATGATAACTCTTGTATGTGTTGCGTCTCCGATTTTCTTATCTGCCTCGAAAGCTTCTAAAGAAAAAATAATAATTTTATCTTTGATAATTTCTGTTATCTTACCTTGGACTGTAATTTCTTTACCGACTAGAGTAGGGGCTAGATGATTAATATTGATGTTGCTACCAACACTACCTAACTCATCTGATAAAAATGTATTTAAGTAATTTTTTGCTGCATTCTCCATGAGGTATAACAATACGACGAGCTGAAATATATTCTTTTAATAACGAATTTTCTACTACTTCACCATATAAAGAATCTACAATATCATCAGTAACAATGACAACTTTATCAAATGAATATTTATTTTTTATTAAAGATTAATCTTACAATACATTTCTTTTCTTTGTGGGATCTATTCTTGTTGCACACATTCAAGATCTATTTTTATATTCCTCTCCCAATCATATAGCATATATTGTCTAAGTAG
>CALIWM010000200.1:0-12385 GCA_938046645.1 uncultured Gemella sp.
ATATCTAAAAAGCTTTTATAAAGCGAATTTAGATATCAATAAACCACTGCGTCTATGAGTTTTCTTATAGACTTTTTTAAAATCTAGGACTTTTGGGTCAACCCCTTCCTATTTATTTCACTTAAATATTATACCACACTATATTCATCTATTGAAATATCAAAGATAATCCGATGTAATAATATACCAACAACCTAATCCCGATAACTAAAAAACACCAACTTCAAAAAAGTTATTCTTCTGAAATCAGCGCTTAATTATTAAATCTTCTTCTAAAATAATGTTATATTAACTATCCCTAGCAAAAAACATTACTAATCTTTATTATACCATAAAAATAAACAATTTATCAGTCTTTAATTTTTAAATCTTTTATGTTATGTTAAAGATACCAAAGGTATATGTTTCATATCATATATACTTATTTCATAGTAAATACGCGACGCGCGATTTCAGGGAGGTTACTATGTTAAATACAGAAAAACTCAAAAAAAGATTTTATATATTTCTAGTATTTTATTTTTTATTTGGTACTACAATCTATTTCTTGTTTGATAGTACAGTTAGTCCAGACTTTACACGACAATACAAAATCATATTATTTGTGCTCGAAGTTGTTTATTTTGATTTACCTTTAGTGTTAGCTTTGGTTCTAAATAATTATATAGATAAAAAAACTAAAAACGTAGAAAAATAAAAAATAACACTATCTACAACTAGTTAGCGAGTGACTCAACAAAATCTTGTGTCTTAAAAGATCATACTTTTTGAGTCACTCCATATTAATAGTAAATACGCAATACGCGATTTCAGGGAGGTTTCTATGGTAAACGCAAAAAAAATAAAAAAAAGATTTTACATATTTGTAGTATTCTATGTTTTTTTATTTGGTCCTATAATCATTTTCTTGCTTGATGAAATAGTTAATCCAGACTTTACACAAAAATATAAAACCATAATATCAGTGTTCAAATATTTTTTTTCAATCTTACCTATATTATTAGGTTGGATTCTAACTAACTATATAGATAAAAAAACTAAAAACATAGAAAAATAAAAAATGACACTCTCCAAAACTAGCTAGCGAGTGACTCAATAAAATCTTGTTTCTTAGAAATCAAGATTTCCGCGTCATTTCTATAGCTAAAAGAGCGACTCAAAATTACTTTTGAATCGCTCTTCTTTATTTATCCGTTGTAACAGTTTATTATTTCAAATAACTTGCTACGAATTTCTTCGTTTGTTGAATGTCCTAGCATTGATTTCAACTCTACTAGTTTTTTATCTAGTTCCTCAACATCAATGTCTAAGGTTGTATTTTTATAGATCATTTGGTTATCAGTTTTTTCGCTACTTTCGTAATCAAGTGATAACTCTTCATACATTTTCTCACCAGGTCTTAGTCCGATTTCTTCGATATCTATATCTTTATACGGTTCTAATCCTGATAATTTAATTAAGTTTGTCGCAAGATCTATTATTTTTACAGGTTCACCCATGTCTAATAGGAAGATTTCCCCTTCACTTGCATAATACCCAGCTTGTAGTACTAATTGTGCCGCTTCTGGAATCGTCATAAAGTAACGAATAATATTTCTATGTGTAATAGTGATAGGCCCACCTTTTTTAATCTGCTCTTTAAAGATAGGAATTACAGAACCATTTGAACCTAACACATTACCGAATCTAACCGCAGCAAATTTCGTTTTGTACTTATTACCTTTTGACTGTAAAATAATCTCTGTTAAACGTTTCGAAGCCCCCATCGCATTCGTAGGATTTACCGCCTTGTCAGTAGAAATCATAATAAATCTTTCTACTTCTTTTTCAATGGCTACATCCATAACATTTTTTGTCCCAAAGACATTATTTTTTATCGCTTCTTGTGGACGACGTTCCATTAAAGGTACGTGTTTATGCGCTGCTGCATGGAACACTACGCTCGGTTTATACTTGTCAAATACCTCAGCTAAAGCATCTTTTTCACGAATACTTACTATTTCAGAAATATAATTTATATCTTTATATTCCTTGCTGTGTGATTTTTCAAAATCTAAATCACGCTCTAGCATGTATAATGCGTTCTCGTTAACATCTACTAAAACAAGTTGACTAGGTTTGAATTTGAAAATCTCTCTTACAATCTGGCTTCCAATTGAACCACCAGCACCTGTAACAAGGATACTCTTTCCTTTAATATAAGAACGAATCTCCCCTTGAGAAAGTTTCACTTCTCCACGTCCTAATAAATCCTCGATAGATACATCTTTTAAGTGTTTAGAAATATTTCCTCCGTCTTCCACAGCAATACCAGAACTCATTACCTTAACAGTAACATTGGCTTCTTTCAGAACATTTAATATTCTATTTTTATTATAAGCACTAATTGAAGGAATGGCTAAAAACACCTGTTCTACTTCATATTTCGGAATAAGTTTCAGTATTTCATAAGTTGTTCCAACTACAGTAACACCACTAATTACAGAATTTTTTCGATTATCATCTATAAGTCCAACTACATTAGCACGGAAAATATTGTTTTTAGATAACTCTTTTAATAATATGTATCCCGCATCTCCTGCACCGATTATAAATGTATTTTTGTAAGTACTAGCACCATACTTACCAGCTTCTCTTTCACGTAAGGCACGATATAGCATTCTTGTAAACATCATACCCGCTATTATTAATAAAGGCGAGAAGATAGCAAATCTAACATTTGAGAATGTATCAGGTAACATATACTGATAAAGGATACTCGTAATCAAGTCCCCTAGAACTACCGATATACAAATACTTACTATCTCATTAACCCCTAAGTATGACCACAATGATTTATTAGTACCAAATAAATAAAAACTAATTACATATATAACAAGTGAAATAACTAGAAATTCTAATATCTCAACATAATGGCCATTTAGCATCGCAAATGGATCTGATGCTTTACCTAAAAATATCGATGCTACTACACCCAATGCAACCGTCAATAAATCCAGTAACATGATAAGTTTAAATCTATGATTTATATATATTTTTGATGAAAATAGTCTATCCATAACATCTCCTACAAATTTACCAAAGAGCTTACCAAATCCTAAGTTATCACAATAGCTTATCTATACTAAATATCAAATAAAGATACTTGTGATAATCAATAAACTATGCGGGGAACAACTCAAAACTAACCTTTTTGAGTCGCTCCCTCAGCTCTTCTACATATTTTAAAACAATCTATAACCAAAGTAACCTGTCGCAGCAATAATAATACATAATATCACAATGCTGATCTTTCTAGTCTCCTTGATTACTTTTATCTCTACTATTTTTTGAACTATTAATATAGTTATAGCTACGAAAATCGCAGTAGTCTTAATCCTTTGATTTTCTATAAACATCGTCGCTATTATTATAGCTAAACTAAAAACTGTAATAAGCATATTAACAGCCATAAATATTAATTTTTTATCCGCCATAATTATTTTTTCCTTATCTTGATTGTCACTTTAACAATCGGAGTATCCGTCGCAATCCGAACATTTTCTTTAGGATAAATTTTCAAATTACTTCGTTCTTCTGTTTCTTCTTTAACATCACTTAAGTCGACGTCAACGAACATCTCTGACACTTTAGCCAATGTAGCTTCATCTTCCGCCCTAACAGCTACTTTAGAAACATCAGCAGTCGCACTAATCAGCTCGAATCCTGAAGGAAGATTACCTATAGTATTTACTTCTAGTGGAACTTCTTTTTCAATATTCTTTAACTCTATATTCATAACTGTTGAACTAGGTTCTATTTGAATATCCTCGATTTTATTATAATCACTATCGTAAGCTACTAACTTAGCTTCTTCTCTAGTATTTCTGTTAAGCTTCGTACGAGTATCACTCTCAGCACGAACCTCGTTTATTCTATTAAGACTTTCAATCGCACCAGAAATCTTAACTGTTTCATTTGACACACTAAGATTATCTACTTCATATCCAATCAGCAGACGCTCCTTCTTAACTACCGGTGTAACTCTGAATTCTTTTGTTGCTTTTTCTCTAATAGAAATCGTTATAACAGACGGTTCTGCCGTACCATCGACACCTTTTTCTAAACCATCTATCTCAATTTTAACCTTTTGATCATCACCTATTTGAGCATTTCTAAGATTCAACTTCGCCTTGAAGTTTTTAGCAACACTTTCTTTTTGAACTTTTGTTTGTGTTCCAGATAGTTTCACAGATACAGTATTAGGAATACCTACTACATAAAGCTTATCTCTGTCATAATCAACATCCAGCGGAACATCGCTCACCCAAGCTGTTGCATTATCACTAGTACTATCTCCAAGAACCGAAAAGTTTTTAAAATTCTCATTAACCGATAGGAACAATAGTATCGCTATTAAAAATGATATTAACTTTAACTTATTATTTTCTTTTAGTTGCATAATATCACCTCTTATTTAATTATTTTTTCTTGCTGTTTCCAATTTTTTGCCAAATAATCAGCTAAATCGTCTGTTGAGTAGTCTGAAGTTAAGATTCCATTTTGACAAACACTAATCTTCCCTGTTTCCTCAGATACAGCGATTATTATAGCATCTGTAACTTCAGATAATCCTAATGCAGCACGGTGTCTTGTACCATAGCTACTAGCTATCGATCTATTATCCGATAAAGGAAGCACACAGCTTGCAGCGCGGATCTTATTCTCATCGATTATCATGGCACCGTCATGCAAAGGTGTATTTGGAATAAAAATATTAATTATAAGTTCATTTGTCACCTCGGCATTGACCGTAATACCACTTTCAACGTATTCATCAAGACCTGTATTATTTTCTAGTACGATTAATGCACCTATTCTTCGACGCGCCATATGTCTAGATGAATCAACAACAGCTTTTATAATCTGTTCAGTAGAATTTTTCTGAACATCTTTATAGTTAATATTGAAGATATTAGACAGCTGTACCCTTCCTATGTATTCAAGAGCTCGTCGTAATTCCGGTTGGAATATAATCATTATACCTAATACTCCCCAAGTTACTACTTGTTCAAAAATGTATGTCATCGTCTTAAATCCGATAAAGTTAAAGAATATTTTTAGTCCAATAACTATTAAAATACCTTTAACAAGTTGCATACCACGAGTACCTTTTAATAAACTCAATAGTTTATAAACTAAAAACCAAACTAATAATATATCCAATAGATGGATAATTAGTGTTAGCGTACTTACTCCTGATAAGTATTCAGCTATCATAAATAATCTCCTTCCTTTAGTTAATAATATCTCGCTACGCATATAACCCTTATTCTTATGCATATAGCAGTCCACTTTCAATTATATCATAAAATGCAAGCGTTGTGCTATTTTTATAGAAGAAAAAAGAAGATATTTTACAAATAACATATGCAAAATATCTTCAATATACTTTTTATTATTTTAGCTTTTAGTTATAGTTCACTAAATAGTAGCTTATAATTCTAGTAGTGCTGGGTTTTCTCCCCATAAACTATCATTAGTTCACTAATCAACCTTACTTATGTATACAAAATCTGTAGGTGGCACTGTACCTTTTCCAGTATCTGGTTGACCCGCAGTTATTAAGATAGAATCTCCAACTTCAGCTAAGCCAACTTCTTTAGAATATGCTGAAGCATTACTTAACATCTCTTCCATACTCAACATTTTAGGTTCGATATACGGTACTATTCCTCTAGTAATAATTAATTTTCTTGCACTTTCTCTATCAGGTAAAACTGCCAGCACAGGTATATTTGGACGATACCTCGCGATGAAACGAGCTGTTGTTCCTGATTTCGTATAAGTTACAATATTTTTTACATCAACTGCTTCTAAAAGATGTTTTGTCGTCATAGAAACAGCATGAGAAATACTCATTTTGTATTCAGCCACTTCAAATCTTTCTGCATCAACAGCATTATTTTTTTCAACAGTTCTTATAATTCTATCTACTGTTTCTAGCGCTTCACATGGATAATCACCAATCGCAGTCTCCTCTGTTAACATTATCGCATCAACACCGTCGAAAATTGCATTCGCAACATCAGACACTTCGGCTCTAGTCGGTCTTGGATTATAAACCATAGAATACAACATTTGAGTAGTTAAAATTACTACTTTCGCAGCTTCATTAGCTCTTCTTACTATTTCCTTTTGAATTCCAGGTAAATCTTCATACGAAATATCTACCCCAAGTTCATCACGATTAATCATAATCGCATCTGCAATTTCCAGTATGTCATCAAGATTGTCATAACCATCTTTACAATCTATCTTAACAATTATCCCTATATTTTTTCCATGTGATTTAATGAGCTCTTTTACCTTCGTAATCTCTTCTAAGTTCCCAACAAAAGGACACGCAACGAAATCTACATCATTTACGCAGGCAAAGTCTACATTCTCCTCATCTATTCTTATAAGTTTATATTTATTTTTCGCATAAATATGATCCACATCATATATTATAGCTAAGTCTCTTCCCACTTCTTCTCTTAGAGCTTTAACCTTCCCTATTCTTTCTACATTTTGTTCATTACTCCCATAGTAAGAATCTATCAATACAGCATCCGCTGCACCTTCCACTATTTTTCGTAATACTTTATCTGTAGCATCACCTATAGTAGCTATTATTTTAGAATTTCTAATCATAATTCTTCACCTATCCATATCATTATTTCATATTTTATTATAGCACAGCAAAATATAACATGCCATATCCTAAAAATTATAACAGATTTTCACGGAATTTATTAATATAATAAATATTTTTACTAAAAAGTCATAGTTTAGTTATATTAAAATTCTATGATTACAATATTTATATTTTTAAATCCCATTTCAAATTATTATAAATTAAAAAAATATAACTATATATATCGTTTTCATCGAAAAATTTAGTTGACTAAATAAAAGAAAAAACCTTACCTTGCTTGTAAGGATTTTTCTTACAAATAAAGTTACATTTGTAGATGTTTTTTAGCAATAATTATGAAAAATATTTATAAAGTTTATTTCTCTATAAGTGTTATTTAAAGAACATAGTAGCTTTTCAAAAATTGAGACTATAAAAAAAATAATATTATATAATATATAAAAAACTATTGACAACCTCCCTTTCTGTAGTATATAATTTTACATGCTGATATAACACATAGTTTTCAGTTATTAAAATTTATATATATTATATTTAGGAGGAACATTTTTTATGTTATCATTTTTAAAACCTAAAGCTAAATCACACACAGTTCCTGCCGATAAAGTTATGCCAACTTATAAAAAATTAAGATTTATTTCTTTCCTTGGAGTATTCCTTGGATACATGGCATTCTACATTGTTAGAAATAACATCAGTTTATCGAGTAGTGATCTTAAAGCATCTTTAGGAATTTCTAAAACTCAAATGGGTGCAATCATGAGTTACATGTTACTTGCATATGGATTAAGTAAAGGATTCATGAGTAGTTTAGCAGATAAAGCCGACCCAAAAAAATATATGGCTCTTGGACTTTTCCTTTGTGCATCTGTAAACTTAGTACTTGGAGTTAGTCACACTGTATTCTTAGTATCAATCTTAGTAATCTTACTAGGACTTTTCCAAGGTATGGGAGTTGGACCAGCATTTATTACACTTGCAAGCTGGTATCCTAAAAAAGAACGTGGTCGTATGACTGCTCTTTGGAATATTTCTCACAACATCGGTGGAGGAATCGTAGCAAGTGTTGTTACATTAGGATTCTTCATCTTTGGTAAAGAACACTGGAAATTAGCATACTACGTATTCCCAGCGATTATCGCTATTATCTTCGTTATTATTATCCTTGTTTTAGTTAAAGGAAAACCAGAAAACGAAGGTCTACCAACAATGGAAGAAATCACTGGTGAAACACACAAAGTAGAAGTAAAACACGTACCAGAAGAAGCTGCAAACTTAAGCGCAGGGCAAATCTTCATAAACTACGTATTAAAAAATAAACACGCTTGGTATGTATCTCTAGTTGATACATTCGTATACTTAATCCGTTTTGGATTAATTTCTTGGCTTCCAATTTACTTATTAGAAACTAAAGGATTCACAAAAGGACAAATGGGTATCGCCTTCACATTATTCGAATGGGCCGCTATTCCATCAACACTTCTTGCTGGATACCTATCTGATAAAGTATTCAAAGGTTACCGTATGCCTCCAGCAATCGGTGCAATGGTTATCATTTTCTTCTGTCTAATCGGATATTGGGAAAGTACTTCTCTAGTATGGGTAATCGTATTTGCCAGCCTTTCTGGATGTCTAATCTACGTACCACAATTCTTAGCATCAGTTCAAACTATGGAAGTTGTTCCATCATTTGCTGTTGGTAACGCAGTTGGTCTAAGAGGATTCATGAGTTACATCGTGGGTGCTTCATTCGGTACTTGGTTCATCGGATTCGTTGTTGACCGTGTTGGATGGTCTGGAGGACTTTACGTACTTCTATCATCTGCAGTTCTTTGTATCGTATTCGCAGTATTAAGTCACCGCGGAGCTAAAGAATTAGCACACAAATAATTAAAAATTTAAAACATCAAAAAGCACTGAACGAAATCGTTCAGTGCTTTCTTATTGTTAGGGGCTGACCCAAAAGTCCTAAATTTTAACAAAGTGTATATGAGAACTCATAAGCGCAGTGGTTTATTGACATCTAAATTTGCTTTATAAAAGTTTTTTAGATATCTAATAAACTGTGCAGGGGGGACTCTAAAAAATCGAATTCTCCGAAATCACGATTTTTGAGTCACTCCCTCTTACTTGCGTGTTATGTAGTTTTCGATGTTGTAATCTCGTGGATCTAATTCTATATCATTTCCTAAAATTATATTCGCTACACTATAGCCAATTATCGGACCTGTAGTTAAACCAGAAGAACCAAGGCCACTAATCGCATAAACATTTTTCAATGTTGGAACCTCACCAAAGAACGGAGAATAATCACTAGTATAAGCCCTAATTCCAACACGTTCATTTATTTTCTGGGCAGTTCTCAATTCACCTAAGAAGTTCTCCGCTTCTTCACCAAAAACATCAAGTTGCTGTTTATCAACAGTTAAATCAAAGCCCATGTCATTTTCGTGTGTCGCTCCAACACTAACAACACCTTTTTCGAATGGAATAATATCCAATTCACCTTCAGGCATTATAACTGGATAAGATCCCGTATTTTCATCAGAAACTTTATAATCTCTTAGTTGACCTTTTTGTGGACGAACATCAACATCAAAGCCAAGAGGCGCTAGTATATCTTTTAACCACGCACCAGTCGCAAGAACAACAGTATCAAAAACCTGTCCATTAATCTCGTATTTGTCCCCCACAACCTTTAGACTAACTTTTTCCCTAACAACATTAGCTTTCGAGGCAGTAAGTAAAGTATTAACGAATCTCTCTCCTTCTACACGTCCACCACCACTCGCGTACAATACATCTCCATTATTATCGAAGCTAGGAATGATTTTTCGAACCTCTTCTTTTGAGATTATCTCTAAATCTCCTATCATCGGTGATAATTCTTTACGACTTTCAGCAAGTTCTTTTAACTCAGGTAGTTTATCTTCATTTTTTTTCAATAAATACACTCCACATTGTGAATAAAAGTCAATATTATAGCCATCAATCTCTAAATCTTTAACTAATTTCAAATAAAAATCCGCACCTAGTCTCGCCATCTTATACCAAGGTTTATTACGTCTTTTAGAAAACCACGGACTTATAATCCCAGCCGATGCTTTTGTAGCTTGACCTACACCATAATCAAAAACTACTATTTCATTTTTTTGTTCTTTTGACAAATAATAAGCACATGTAGCTCCTACTATTCCCCCACCTACTACTGCTATTTTCATAAGATACCTCTCTTTTTTTTTTATAAATCTACTAATTAAAATTATAACCTAAAAAATTTATAGAGTAAATACAGATATTACGCTCTCTACTCTCATCTATTAAGAAATATTTTTTCTATTTACTCTTATTTTCTTTATCCTGTTACCTTCCAGTATCCGATAAAAGTCCTGATAATTTTTCAGATGTTAGAATAGCTCCATGCTCTAAAGCTCCTCTTTTAGAATCTTTATGTAGAGCTGTCTTAACAGTAAGATCTTTATCATCATTTATTATCAATTTCACATTTACAGCTTCCGTTATACCTTTCATAGTATAACTATCATCTATTTTATAACTTTTTATTTTCCCTTCTGGTGTCAGAGCTTTTCTATCTTTCCTTTTCTTCTATCTTTTCTAACCATAGTCGCCCTTTATAATTATTGCGTGAAAATATGTTTTGTATTTCTATATATTATTCTTTTTCTATTATACTATATTTATTTTATATACTTTAATAGTAAAAAATACTAAGTAGCTCTTAGCTACTCAGTATCCTTTTATCCGTTATTTTATCTAGTGCTCATTATCTCAAAAACTCATCTTTCTCTATTGTTAGTCTTCCCATATTACTCCTTGAATATGAACTACCATTATACTTCTGCCAATCTGTCAAAACTGTATCTAACAGTTCGTCTGATTTTTTCTGTAAGTATTCTTTTGAGATATTATACTTTTCTAAGAGTTCTCTTGTTTGTTTTTTCTCATCATCTACATTTGGAACATTTTCTCCATGGAAAGTTATATCATTTATTAATTTATGGGTGTTCATATCATAATCATAATTTATATCTAAATATACACCACTTGCTATTAATCTAGAGCAAATTAAGATTATCTTCTTTTTATTTTCCCTATTAACTAAAAAAATATTTATAATAACATCTTCTGTATTATTTTTATAATTTAAATCTACTGAATCAAGATGTTTTTCATCTCTAGGTATAGGTTTTATTTGTGGCATATTATCTACTGCTCCAAGTGGTAATAAGTTATAATATGAATTATACATCTCTTCAAATGCATTTCTATTATTTATTTTATAATATCCATATATACTACTTATTAATACTACCGTTGTTATTATAAATATTTTCCAACCCTTACTCAGTTTTTTCATTAAAACACCTACTTCTCACTGTATTTATCTAATTTTTTTTAATACTTCCTTATTCAACGGTATTTCAGATGTTTTCTTTTCCGTCATTTGACCATGCACCAAATCACGTATTCATCTTACACTTCTAATGATCTTTGGATATCTTCTTTATTTATCCTTGATGATACTCTTCTAATACCTTATTCGGAACTACTCTTTTTAGACTACCTCTCTTCTACTACCTTTTCTGAAAAATAAAGTTCTGTAGTCTCCTCTTCTATTACAACCGAGTGAAAATATGTTTTATCTTTCTCGCTATATTCTCCTCTTATGTCTAAACTTACTTTCCCTTTGTCTAGTCCAAGATAATCATCTATTTCTTTACTTGAAAACAAATAATTTATGTAGTACCTATACGTTTCAAAACTAAAACTTTTATCTTTCATATCTAATTTTTTCAATATATCTCTATTTAACTTCAATTTCTGAAATAAGAAATAATTTTTAGGCAACAACTCGTCTGTCAATTCGGGTTTTTCCAAAAACAAGTCTTTGCCCTTTTTATATTCTACTTTACTCTCTTTTACTATTGTTTCCTTATATGGTTTTGATTCTATTAGTACTTTACTTACTTTCCCTTCTATTTTTCTAGTATCTTTATTCCCCTTCATTTCTATATCTATACTGAATTTTTTATTCCCTTCTTTGAACAATTTTGCGCGTTCTATCCTAAATCCATTTGGAAATTTCTCAAATAAGTCTTCTAGATTTTCTGTTGGATAGACTTTTTCTATATCTGATACTTCATTTTCTAGCCACGATCTACTACCTTTACCTGTTATCCCACAACCCGCTGTGATCATTAAAATCAATGCTACTGTTATCGTTCCTATGATTTTCAATATTTTCTTTTTCACTTTGATTTCTTTCTCATGTTTTTCTTCCTTCATTTTCCTAATCCTTTTATATTTTTTTGTTATTATTCCATATATCCCTTTTAAGATTTCTAACTGTACATGCAAGAATTACTTCTCCTGTATCTTTATCTTTAAATGCTGTCCCACTCGAACCTGTATCTTTATCATAAAAATCTCTTAGGTATTCAAGTCTATTTGGATACTTTCCTTTCATCTTTCTCACAACTGTTTCTAAAACTTTCTCATCTTCATCTCCCGATATCCTAGCTTTTTCAAACTCATACGTTAAATTTGATGCATAAAGTGTGTTATTCTTCATTTTCCTTATCTATCTCCTCTTCTACTACCTTTTCTGCAAAGTTAATCTCTTTAGTAGACTCTTTTATAACTATCGAGTGAAAATATGTTTTAGCTATTTCACTATATTCTCCG
>CALIWM010000201.1:0-3195 GCA_938046645.1 uncultured Gemella sp.
TCCGGGGCATGGAAAAATTCCAGCCCCGGATTTCAATTTTTATATACAAAAAGACGAGATCTATTTATAAATCTCGTCTTTTATCATTGAAACTATCTCTTGAATTTCTTCATTGATTCTTTCATCTAGTTCTTCTTTAGTAATTAATTCATCATTATGTGCTTCTGTATACCCTAGTATTACACCTAAAGAGTTCTTAACATTGTGCAACATAATTTTTTTCTTCTGTTCATTTTTATCCAATTCTGAACTTCTTCTATAAATCATATAAATATTTAAGAATACAAAAAATGTTAAAGGCAGGAAAAATATTTTAATATGGATTGCTGCAATTAGGAATACTACAATTAATATGTTTACAGTTATGAAACTAATCATATTTTTCATGATATAAACTATAAACCTCTTTTTTATTTATGCCGTATTCTTTAGCAGTATTTTTAATAGCTTCTGATTTTTTCTCTCCACTTTGGACTTTTTCGTATATTATTTCCACAATGTCATCAAGATTAAGTTCTGTCTGTTCTTCGTCCTTTGATGGAGAAATAATAACAACGAATTCTCCTTTTTCCTTAATCTCTCCACCTAACATTTCCAATATCACATTAGCTTCAAATGTTTCAATTTGCTCAAACATTTTCGTAAGTTCTCTCGCTACTGCAATTTTTCTTGTTGGTGCAAGATTAGCAATCTCTTCCACTAAGTTCCTTACCCTGTGTGGACTTTCATACAAAATACCTGTTGTTTTTGAGTTTAAAATAATTTCTAACTTTTGTTTAAGCTCCTTAGTTTTTCGCGGTAAGAATCCATAGAAAGTATAATTATAAGATTCTATACCACTAGCAACCAGTGCTGTAAGTCCTGCATTAGCTCCAGGTAAAGCAACAACGTCTAGTCCTGCTGTTTTTACCTTCTCCACTAATACATACCCTGGATCTGAAATACATGGCATACCAGCATCTGTTACCAACGCTATTTCTAGTCCCTCTTCTAAGTATTCTATTATTTTATCACTCATCTTATCTTCATTATGTTCGTGGTAACTAAGTAGTTTTTTCCCTTTTATTTCATAATGATTCAATAATTTTTGTGTATTTCTTGTATCTTCACAAGCTATAATATCCGCTTCTTTTAGCACTCTTAATGCTCTTAAAGTAATATCTTCCAAATTACCTATTGGCGTTGCTACTAAATATAACATTTATTTTTCCTCTATTTTTTTATTTAAATCTTTTACTTCTTGCCTTTTACTTGCATCCAAATTTAATAAAATATATTCTTCTTTTTTAGTACGTGTTAATTTCTTAAATAAACTTTCAGCTCTCGTCGCTTCACTTTTAGTCTCAAATTCTTCAAAGTACAAAAGTTTTACCGGCACTCTAACCCTAGTGTATTTCGCACCTTTTTTTGCATTATGAGTTTTTATTCGTCTAACAATATCTGTCGTATATCCAGTATACCAAGTTTTGTCACAACACTCAACTACATACATAAAACTACTCATAAATACCATACACTTTCTTCATTTCATCTGTATAACTACCATCTTCATTATAAATATAGAATGGTTGTTCAACTTTAATATCGCTAACCTTTGAAATACTCCCCTCAACAAGCACTATTTTACTATTTTCACTTGAAGGCTTACTATATACAAACCTTATTCTCTTAATTGCAAGTCCATTTTTCTCACATTCAGAGATAATATCACTTATTCTATAAGTTCTATGAACCATTGCAAATTTCCCATTTTGTTTAACTAAATATCTAATTGCCTGGACTACATCACTAAGGTTACATAGTAATTCATGACGTGAAATATTGTGATTAAACTTTTCACGTTGATTCGGCATATTCTCAATAGGAAAATACGGTGGATTACAAATTACATAATCGAATGTTGATGGTCTATAATATTCTCTTACATTTTTTATATCACCACTTCGCACTTCTACATTAACAATATCATTTAATTCTAGACTTTTTTTACTCAGCTCAACTAAGTCTTCCTGAATTTCTAACATTTCTATTTTGGCATCTGACTTTTCTCTAAGAATTATTGAAATACCACCATTCCCACTACAAAGTTCTATAATATTTTTTTTAAAACTTCTTGGCACATTGGCAAAATATGGTAATAAGAAAGAGTCCGTTGACATACTATAATGGTCAACTTTTTGTAATATTTTAAAATTTTTAGAAACTGTATCAACTCTTAAATTATCTTCCATACTAACCTCTTGTTAAAAATTCTAAATTATTGTTATCTAATAAAATAGTAAAGGCGAATTTTTCCAGCACCAATATTGCATTAACATTTCCATTTAAATCTGCTTGTGCTTGAAGTATTTTTTCCTGTACCTTACTAATATTAACAACATCACTTACGATTTCATCACTATAGCTTTTAGAAACTTCCATACTTAAATATTTGAAAAACTCTACCACTTCATCTTTAGATTTTAATTTTTCTAATAGATAAATATTAGCAAGATGAGGTTTTCTCATATATCTTTTTACATATTCATTAGTAATATTGATTAGCTCTTCATTTTGTTCAATTTCAATATTTTCACTATGCCCTATTAGTTTAACTTGTTGACAGCGGGAAATAATAGTTGGTAATATGGCACTGATATTTTTACAACTAAGAATAGCTATAATATCATCTTCAGGTTCTTCTAAAAATTTTAGTAAACTGTTTGCTGCTTGCTCAGTCATTTTTTCTATATCTTTTATCCAGTATATCTTCTTACCGTAAAATGATTTAACACTCAAATCAGATTTTAATGTTTGGATTTCATCTTTCTTTATCGAAGTTTCACTTGATAATTTATAAAAATCAACATAATTCCCATGATTTATACTATTGCAGTTTTTACAATTTTCACAACTATAAAATTCTTTATCTTTATTTTTTAAATAGGATTTAGTATAACGTGCAACAAATCTTAAAATAAACTCATCAGAATATAAACTATCCTCGCCTATTACTAGATAGGCATGGGATAGTTTATTAGTTTTTAATGTATTTGTTAAAGATTTTATTACAATTGTATCTTTACTAAAGTTCATTGTTTAAAAATCCTTCCAGTATTGAAAGTGCCTGTTTTTGAACATTTTCATAAGTATCACTTGCATCAATTACTTTGATGCGCTCTGTATATTCTTTCGAAAGGTCATCATAACCTCGTT
>CALIWM010000202.1:0-9131 GCA_938046645.1 uncultured Gemella sp.
TGACACTGCCCGAACCTATGATATTTTTAATTTCAATTTCCAGCCTGGAAATCTTGCCTTTAACATTTTCTTCCCTTGTAAATATGTTTAAAGAATCTATTCCGGAAACAACATTGTTTATGGCAATTCCCTCTTTAGAAAACACATCCATAACTTTACTGCGCAACTCCAAATTCTCGCTTAGCCTGTCCTTTTCTATAAGAAAACCGGCATAGCCCTTGCCTCCTGAAATTCCTGAGATTTTCAGCAGGCTTTCTCGTTCATCTCCTATGTTCGCAATCAGGGTTCCCGGTGCCTTCGGACAATTAGTATTTCTTATATTTATCGGTATTCCCATTTTTCTGACCGGAAATACCACATCTTCATGCATAACCTGTGCTCCCATGGCAGAAAGCTCCCTTAACTCTTTATAGGTTATCAGAGGTACCGGAAGCGGATTATCTACAATCTGCGGATCTGCCAGGAGCATACCGCTGACATCGGTCCAGTTCTCATATAAACCGGCCTTGATGCCTGCTGTAATGACGGCACCTGAAAGGTCCGAACCGCCTCTGGAAAAAGTAACTATGCTCCCATTCGAATCACTTCCGTAAAAACCTGCAATCACTGCATTTTCATGCTTTGAAAGGACTTCATTCACTCTCCTTAAAGAATCCTCCAGTATAAATTCCCCATTTGCATCAAAAATTATAAGCTCTTCCGCATCAACAAAGTCATATCCCAAAATCTTTGCAATCACTTTACCGGTAAGATATTCTCCACGACTTACAAGGTAATCTTTATTTCCATTTTTGATAAATTCCGATTTAATATTTTTTATCTCTTCTTCTGCCCTCTTATAATTTTCAATATCGGCATTTAACCAGTTAATAGCAGCTGAAAAGTTTGAATTTGTATCAAGTTTTTTAGCTCTATCTAGACTATCTTTTGCTTCATCAATTTTCTTATCATTTAAACTAATAGAAGTATTCCTAACCTCTTTTGCAACTTTAATATCAGTTTTTATAGTTGGAATAACCTTTTGAGCAACATCAGTAGTTAGAGTTTCTAGTCCTTTTGCTCCAGCTTCAAAATCATGACTGATATTAATCATATCAACATATTTTTGATACTCTTCTTTCACCTTCTTATCTTTTCCACTACCAAACATAAAATAGTAAGCTGTAGCACAAATAATAAGCGCAGCTATAACACTCGAAAATATAGCAATACTTTTTTTCATATATATTCTCCTCTATTATAAAATATCCCTATTATGTGGTTTATAAAACTATTATCTCATAGAAAACAATATTTTACTAGAATTTAATTAACATGACATATTTACCTTTAAACTTACTTCTAATTAGTCGTTTATCGAACACTTTAATTTGTAATTCGCACATAGAAAAACTGTTGACATTTGCAGTTGTCAACAGCTTTAAATCTATAATTGTAGTTTATTTTATTTTTCAGAATCTTTCCACACAAATAGTGCTCCAACACTGTTAATAATGTAGAAAATATATTTACCAACATTGGCAAAGTTTCCTTGAACCACTGCTTTTGTAAGTTGAACAATATTATATAGTAACCAGAATGGCCATTGTGTCGTTAGCTTAAATGTATTTAATCCATTACCCATTAGTGAGAATGCAAATGCAATTGTAGTAATATACGCAAGAGTACTCATCTTACCATGATATCCAATATAGTTTGTAGCATATGAGAATACAAATGAAAGAATCGCAATTGCCGTTAAAACTGTATATAATTTCGCTTTAGACATTGTATTTGGCTTATCTGTAGATTTATTCCATACATAAATCGCACCCAAATAGATTAAAAATGTTACAGGATACGTGATAATGGCAGCCTTGTTACCTAAGATATAATCAATAACTCCTGATAATACAGCATTAATGATACCTAAGTAGTTACCAAGTTTACTTAATTTTCCTGTAAATCTCGTAGATAACATTGAGATACCAACGTTAATTACAGAAATAAGTCCGAATGGCACAAGTGCAGTCCATGGACCCCAATCAACAAATTTATCTAATCTCGTCGCTAAGTAACCTGATGCGATAGCGATACTAATTACTAAAACAACCCCTAGTAAATCAAACCATTTTGATGTTGCGAATATTTTTAATTTTTGTTTCATAAAGCCTTTTATTCCTTTTTAAATGTATCGCATTAAATTAATGCAATCTTAATTTTTTAGGTTTTTAGTAGCCTTTTTATATCACTTACTAAAAACTTACTTATATTATACATCAAACATTTTCCACTTTCAATCAATTAATTCCCACTTTTTTATCCTACTATTACATAACATAAATATATTTTTAAAAATAAAATACTATTCTATCTTATATTTTTGACTTTTATCTGATACATAAAAAAGAAAATTTTATTATTTAGTTTTCTTAAAACAATTTTATTCACCTTATAAAACTTTTCTTTTTATATCAATTTGTTTCTTATCACTTTACTTTCTAACTGATAATGATTATAATTTATAGTGGATAAAAAATGAAAGTGAGTATATTTATTGATGAAGAAAAACAAATTATTTATAGCCCTAATGGCTGGTACTATCGTTATTAGCGGATGTGCTACTAAAACAGAGAAGAAAGAAGAAAACAAAACTGCTCAAGTTGACACATCTAAAGATACTAAAGAACAACTTAAACAAGCTACTGATCTTTATAAAAAATTCGTAGAAAACCAAGTAGATACTCTACTTAAAGATACTGAAAAATTCGCTGAAACTATAAAAGCTGGAAATCTTGAAGAAGCTAAGAAACAATATCCTGTTATTCGTATGGCCTATGAACGTTCAGAGCCTATCGCAGAAAGTTTTGGTGAACTTGATGTGAATATCGACTTCCGTCTTGCTGACTACCTTGAAGAAAATAAAACAGAAGAAGGTTGGCGTGGATTCCACAGAATCGAAAAAATTATGTGGGAACAAAATACTACTAAAGGTACTGAAGAATACGCAGACCAACTAGTAAAAGATATTAAAGAATTAAAAGCTAAAGTTGCTACTGTTGAAGTTACTCCTGATTTAATGGTAACTGGAGCAGTTGACCTACTTAATGAAGTTGCAACACAAAAAATCACAGGAGAAGAAGAAATCTACTCTCACACTGACCTATATGATTTTAAAGCTAATATCGAAGGTGCTGAAGAAATCTTCAAAATCTTTAAACCTTTAATCGAGAAAAAAGATAATAAATTAGCTAGTGATTTAACCGAAAAATTTGCTACAATAAATAGCTTATTAGACAAATATAAAACTGATGAGAAGCACTATAAACTATACACTGATCTAACAAAAGAAAATACTAAAGAACTTTCTGAAGCAGTAACAAAATTAGGAGAACCACTTTCTCAAATGGGTGTAATTTTAGACGAAGAGGCTAAGTAATATGGAAGAATCTGGTAAAAAATGGATTGACAAAAAAATAACAAGGCGTGATTTCCTGAAAAAAGCAGGAATGACTGGAGCCGGTGCAGTTGTTGGAGCTTCTGCTCTTGGTGGATTTTTCGCAAACAAAGCCGAAAATAACCGAGCTATAGCTGACGGAGAAGAAAAAATCACATTCTATGGTAAACACCAAGCTGGAATTACTACTCTTATGCAAAAATGTGTTTATTTTGTCGTGCTAGATTTACACTCAACTAAACGTGATGATGTAATTGACATGTTTAAGGAATGGACTAAATATAGTGAAAAATTAATGAACGGTGAACTAGTTGAACCTGCCCTTAAGAACCATTATTTACCACCAAAAGATACTGGAGAAACGGTAGGGTTAAATCCCTATCGTTTAACTCTGACATTCGGAATTAGTCCAAGTTTCTTAAAAAAAATGAATTTAGAGAATAAAAGTCTTGAAGAATTTAAAGACTTACCTCCTTTCGCTAGAGAACAGTTAAAAGAAAAATATACTGGTGGAGATATTTGTATTCAAGCATGTGCAGATGATGAACAGGTAGCCTTCCACGCAGTACGTAACTTAGTTAGAAAAGCTCGTTCTACCGTAACTATGAAGTGGAGCCAATCAGGTTTTGCCGCTATTGCTAATCGTCTTGAAACACCACGTAATCTTTTTGGCTTTAAAGACGGTACTGCCAATGCAACTAAAGAAGAACAATTTGATAAAATTGTATGGTGCGATAAGGACAACTGGATGAAAGATGGTAGCTACATGGCTGTAAGACGTATACAAATGCACCTTGAGACATGGGATAGAACAAGTCTAAACGAACAGGAGAATACCTTTGGAAGATATAAAGATAGCGGTGCTCCTTTCGGAGAAACTGATGAATTCGCACCAATTGATCTTAATAAAAAAGGTCCAGATGGGAAGCCTTTAATTCCCGTAACTTCTCACGTTCACTTAGCACATAAACCTGGTGTAGAATTATTAAGACGTTCATATTCTTATTCGGATGGTATAAATGAAACTACAGGACAATTCGACTCAGGTCTACTATTTATCTCATTCCAAAAAGATCCAAAACAATTTATCACTATCCAAAATAGTTTAGGAAACGAAGATAAGATGAATGAATATATAACTCATATCGGTAGCGGTCTATTCGCATGTTTTGGAGGAATTAAGGAGGGAGAATATATTGGCAAAAAACTATTTGACTAAAATAATTTTAGCTTTTATTATTCTTTTCAGTTTTAGCTCTCCGTTTTTAAAAACTATTGTAGCAAAAGAATCATACAGTAATCTTTTTATAAAAATTACCGACGCTAATACTGCAATAAAAAATAACGAACAAGATAAAGCTAAAAAATTAATCGAAGAATTTAAAACAGAATTTGAAGCAACGAAGAATTCAGATTCTGAAGCTGGAAAAAAAGTTAAACAAACATTAAAATCAAATGATATTAATGAAGAGCAACTTAGAGAATTATCAACTGCTTTACTTACTTTTGAAAATGAACAAAATCCTTTAGACGTCGAAGCTGAGAAAAAAGCTTTTAAAACGAAACTTTACCCTGCTTTTGATAAATTAGAAAAAGCAATCGACACTAAAGATGTTGAAACTATGAAAGCAGAATATGTTAAATACAATGCTGCTTGGGTACGTAATGAAGGTATCGTAAGAACACTTGAACCTGCTTACTACGGAAAAATAGAAACAACAATGTCATTTCTACGTAGTTCTATGGAAGTTGAACCTTATGACTATCAAACTACAAAATTATATTTAACTGATTTAAAAACTTATCTAGATGATTTCCTTGCTGGGAAAAAACTAGAACAAAATTCAGAGGTTAAAACACTTGAACAAGGGATAAAACTTCTTGAAGATAGCCTTGCAGCCTTTAAAGATGGAAATAATAGTCAAGGTTCACAAAAAATGAAAAAATTCATAGAAGTTTGGCCTGTTATTGAAGGAGAAGTTCGAACACGAAACGCTTCACTATATACAAAAGTAGAAAGCGAAACTCCTATCATTATGGTTAAAGGTAACGACCAAAAGTATCAAGAACAACTTAAAAACTTAATTACAGAGCTTTCTAAAATTGATACGAAGTCTAACTATACAGCGTTAGATTCTATGTTAATTTTACTTCGTGAAGGTGTAGAAGCATTAATTATCGTCTTATCTTTAGCCAGTGCATTAAAAGCTGCTAAACAGAAGAAAGGGTTGATCTGGATTTATGCGGGAGCCTTAGTAGGTATTCTTTCTAGTATACTTGCGGCAGTTATTTTAAAATACTCATTCCCTGCTCTATCATCTGGTACTAACCGTGAAATCATCGAAGGTGTAGTTGGTATCTTCGCTGTTGTAATGATGATAGGTATCGGGATATGGTTGCATAGTAAAAGTTCTGTTAAAGCATGGAAAAAATATATGGACACAAAGTTAAATCTAGTACTTTCTACTGGAAGCTTTATATCTATGTTCACACTTAGCTTCTTGGCAGTATTTCGTGAAGGTGCCGAAACTATTTTATTCTATGCTGGTATTATGCCATTAATTTCTATAAGTAACTTACTAATCGGAATAGCTCTTGCTATTGTCGCTTTAATAATTATCGGTATAATTATGGTTAAAGCTTCTGGAAAATTACCTATTAGCAAAGTATTCCTAGTTCTATCTTGGTTAATATACATTCTAGGATTCAAAATGCTTGGAGTAAGTATACATGCTTTACAAATAACTGATATGCTATCAAACAACATTATAGATTACTTACCTACTATCGAAATTTTAGGAATCTACCCTAGCTTTGAAGTAATAATAACTCAACTTATCTATATCATTGTTGTAGCAATTAGTATATTCTATGAAAAATCTAAAAATAAATAGGTAACTAACGATGAAATATGGAGATAAAGTTTCTACCGTGGATCATCTAACCGAACTTAGAAAGAGACTAATACTAAGCCTTGTGTTTTTTATTGTCTCTTTCATAGTTAGTTTACTATGGTCAGCGGATATTTATAAATTTTTAACTAGTAATTTTAATAATAAATTGATTGTTCTTGGACCTAATGATATACTATGGATATATCTAACTCTTGCAGGACTTTGTGCCTTTACATTTTCAATACCATTTATTTGTTATCAAATCTGGGCATTTATAAAGCCTGCATTAGAAGAAAGAGAAGCTCGTGCATTACTAGCTTATATACCGGCGGTATTCATTTGTTTTTCAGTAGGATTAGCATTCGGGTTCTTTTTAGTAACTCCTGCTATCTTAAATATGCTTCTTTCTATCGGAGATGATTTATTCAACACTCAATTAACAGCACAAAATTATCTATCATTTGTCATTAATACGACAATACCGATAGCAATACTTTTTGAGTTCCCTGTTATTGTTGCATTCCTAACATCATTAGGTATACTAACACCTTCCTTCTTAACTAGAAATAGAAGATATGCATATTTTATACTAATTGTAATAGCAGTAGTCATTACACCTGCTGACTTTATAAGTGATATCGTTATGTCAATACCATTAATTTTAATTTATGAAATTAGCATTATTATTAGCAAGTATATTTACAACAAAAGAGGTGAAAAGTAATGGGATTTTTACGTGATATAGGAGCTCCTGGAGTTATAGTACTTATTATAGCTGCTCTAATAATCTTTGGTCCTAAACGTCTTCCTGAACTTGGAGAATCAATTGGAAAAATGTTCACATCATTTAAAAAATCAATTTCAGGATTAACGGAAGAGGAAAACTCTGATAAAAAAGACGAAAAAAAAGATAACTAGAAAAAGACTTTACAATATGTTTTAAGCATATCTGTAAAGTCTTTTTCTTTTATATTATTTTCCTAACTCTGTTAAATCATATGGTGTTTGTTGATAAACTTGGTTTAACCAGTTATGATAAAACAAGTAAGCCACCCCACGCCATCTATTTTTAGGTGCCTTCGTATCATCATTTCCTGGGTAATAGTTCACAGGGACTTCGATTGGAAGATTACTATTCTTATCACGTACATATTCATTATGAAGTGTATCTGCATCATATTCAATATGTCCTGTTACAAAAATCTTTCTAAGATCTTTAGTCGCAGCTATTAATGTCCCAACCTCTTCTGATCTTGCTAATACATCAAGTTCAGAAATAGTAGGCAGTTTCTCTTCTTCTATTTTTGTGTGTCTAGAATGCGGAGCTAAGAAAGTATCTGTAAATCCTCGCGTTAGTGTATGATTTTCTATAAGAACATCATGTTCAAAAACTCCAAATATCTTATCATCTAGTTGTTCTTTTTTGACACCAAAATGATAGTATAAACTAGCCTGAGCTGCCCAACAAATATTTAATGTTGAAAAGACATGAGTCTCACTCCATTCAAAAATACTATTCAGTTCTCCCCAGTAATTTACATCTTCAAATTCTAATTGTTCGACAGGGGCACCTGTAATAATAAGCCCATCATAGTATTTATCCTTTACTTCATCAAATGTTTTATAGAATTTCTCTAAGTAAGACTGCGCTGTGTTTTTTGCGATATGAGTCGTCGTATGAAGAAATTCTACCGTGATTTGAAGCGGAGAGTTTCCTAAAAGTCTTAGTAATTGGCGTTCAGTTTCTTCTTTTTTAGGCATTAGATTTAAAATTAAAATTTTTAATGGTCGTATATCTTGATTTTTAGCTCTATTCTCTTCTATTACGACTACTCCCTCTTCTAATAATTTATTCTTTACCGGTAATTCATTTTGAATACATATTGGCATTATTTTATCTCCTTAACTGTTCTTTATCTTAAATAAAAAAACTCGCCACTATTACAAGTTAATGCAATAGGGACGAGTTTATCGTGTTACCACCCATGTTTATGGATATAAATATCCACCTTAATCGGTACGTGTTCATACCGCTGTGCAATATCGCGCACTGACGTAATTACCTATTAGATAATTATTACTCCGAGACCATTTTCAATTACATTTCTACTTACTTTCTCACACCCACCGAAAGCTCTCTGTTTTGAATCAATTATAATCTACTTATCCCTTCAATGTTTTACATATTAATTTACTTAATAGTATAAAGAATTTAACACTATTTGTCAATAGAAAGCGTCTCAAAAATATAAATCTCTTAGATATTATTTTTGAGAAAAAATACTAAACTTATTTATTAAACTCTATAAGTTCGAATTTATTACCATCGTATTCAAGAACGCTAACTGAAGTATTTACAATAACTCCACGTCCTACTTCTTTAATTCCTTTTTGAGTTAGGAAAGAACGAATTAAACCACCATGACATACAGCTAATATTGTTTTCTCCGGATGCTCTTCATATTTTTCCTTAAAGAATGCCTCCACTCTATCAGCAGCCTCAGAATCCAGTTCCATTCCTCTCGTTTCTCCAGCCTTAAGACCAGCTCCGTACTCTGCAAAAGATACACCTTCGTATTCCCCATATGATTTTTCTATTAATCTTTCTCTTACTCTTAATTCATACACTGCATCCCCTATATATGCCCACACTAAAGGTGAATACATATCTGCTTTATTTACAATATATATTCCATCCAACCGCCGCCACCGCGCTTTCCGCTTGTATCTTTTTGCCGCTGCTGCTTTGTTCCGGCGGTGTTTTTCCGCTTTCGCTTCAAAAACCGCACTTGTTGTATTCA
>CALIWM010000203.1:0-5094 GCA_938046645.1 uncultured Gemella sp.
CTATAAACAGTCTAAAATTATTTAATCTTTACGAATATAAAGATAAATATCCTAGTGAACTTAGTGGTGGTATGCGTCAAAGGGTAGCACTTTTACGTACATATATGTTTAAAGAAGAACTTTTTTTACTAGACGAACCCTTTAGTGCACTCGATGCAATTACTAAAATGTCATTACATTCTTGGTATCTTGAAATCAAGAATAAACTTGATATAACTACTCTACTAATCACTCACGATATAGACGAAGCTATTGACCTAAGCGATAGAATTTATATCATAAAAAATAAACCTGGTGAAATTGTCTCTGAAATAAAAATAGATTCTGCTGAAAAAAATCAAGATGAACAAAAATTAAAATATAAAAAAGAGATATTAAATATACTTGGATTATAATAATACACCCTAGCGTGAATTTTCACACTAGGGTGTATTTAATTATTTATAGATACTATATTTTTTATTGATTAAATAAATTAATACTGCAGGAATTACTGCAAATAACATTAATTTATATCCAAATACTTCTAATGCTAGAAATATAGGTGCAATGTATGTCTTAGTAGCTGAAGAAAACACTAAGCAATAACCTAATCCCGCTGTTACTAGAATTGGTAGCCCTAGCCAGCTCCCTAAAACTACTCCACAAGTCGCTCCAATCGCAAACAACGGAGTAACCTCTCCTCCGCTAAAACCGATTCCTGTACAAATAGCTGTTAATATAATTTTCAATATGAAATCATAAACTTGAATCTGTTCAAAATTTGTAAAAGAAAGATCAATTAAATTGGTACCTAATGAAGCATATCTGTACTCGAAAATAATACTAACTATAATAAAAACAACTAGAAGAATCCAAATGATATTTTTATTAAAAGCTACTAATTCTTTTGTTTTTCTTTGAAGAAGAACAAATAAAATTCCTACAAAAACAAAAATCACTCCAACTAATATAAATTTAGAAATAAACTCTAAATTTATATTAATCTCACTTACATCTATAGCTACAAAGAACTTTTCCAGACCTAGTTTATGTGATACAAATGCACTTATATATGCTGCAACAATGTATGTTACATACTCATAAATTTTATTTATTGTAAAGTTAAATTTGTCACTGACAACCTCTAAAATAAATACTACAGCTGCTAATGGTGTTTGGAATAATCCAGCAAACCCACAAATCATCCCTAACTTTACAAAAAATTGTTTCTTCTCTATACTGAATTCGTCTGGAGCAATATTCCCACCAATAGCTCCACCTAACTGCACAGCAACGCCTTCACGCCCTACACTCACTCCGAAGCTATGAGCCAATAAAGTATTCAAAGTTAAAATAAAAGGGAACTTCCACGTAACTTTCTCTTTTTTACCAGTTGCCGCTTCAATAAAATACTTCATGCCTATTGCACTGGTGTGTAAATATTTATTACTAAACTTAGTAAAAATTAATATCAATGGTGTTAAAATCAATAAATACTTATAATAACTACTAGTTAATTCTATTAATTTCAACAGCGTTTGACCAAATAATGAACAACAAATTGAAATTAATAATACCGCACTTATTAATCTAAAATAATAATTCCTTAACATATTATATATATTCTCCTTCAAATATAAATCTGAGATTGACATAAAAGTTCTAAATTTTTAAAAAAGAGTATATTATAACTAATAGACGTAATGGTTTATTGTTATCTAATAACTTGATCGGGAGAGCTCGACAAAATCGATTTCTACAAAATCACGATTTCTACAAAATCACGATTTCTGAGCCACTCCCTTTATAAAAAAATACTTCTGAGTATTAATGAAAGAAATGATTAATATAAAAGAAAAGATAGTATATGGCGAAATGGAATTTTAGTATTAAATTTACTATATTTAAGTTTAAATATTTGTTAAAAAGGTATTAAAATGTTAATATAATAGGTAACAAATTTAATTATATACATAAATCGGAGGAGATTATGAATAAATATCTTGGTGATGCTTTGCATACCGACCTTTATCAAATTAATATGGGATATGCATATTTTAAAGACGGAGTACACGAGAGAAAGTCATATTTTGATGTGTATTTTAGAAAAATTCCTTTTGGTGGAGGATATGCAGTATTTGCTGGACTAGCCAAAATTATAGATTATGTGAATTCATTTGAATTTTCGAAATCTGATATAGAATTTTTACGTGAATTAGGATATGAAGAAGACTTTTTAGAATATCTAAGTAATATGAAATTTACAGGGAATATTCGTTCAGTAAAAGAGGGAGAAATTATTTTTGCTAATGAGCCGCTCCTGAGAATCGAAGCTCCACTTATTCAAGCGCAAATAATGGAAACAGCTATTTTGAATATTGTTAACTATCAAATACTAATAGCTACAAAAGCGGCTAGAATCAAGCACTTATGTCCAGATGAAGTTTGCATGGAATTTGGTACTCGTCGTGCTCATGAATTTGATGCGGCAATATGGGGGACACGAGCTTCTATTATCGGTGGATTTGATGCTACTAGTAACGTAAAGGCTGCAAAATTGTTTAATATTCCATGTAGCGGAACACATGCTCACTCATTTGTTCAGGCTTATGAAGATGAAGAAGTTGCGTTTAAGAAATATGCGGCTGCACATAAAGATTGTTATTTCTTAGTAGATACTTATGATACATTGCGCTCTGGAATTCCTACTGCTATTAAAGTAGCAGATGAATTGAAAGATAAGATTAATTTCCATGGTATTAGATTGGATTCAGGAGACATAGCATATCTATCAAAAGAAGCAAGAAAAATGTTAGATGAAGCGGGCTATCCTAACGCGAAAATAGTTGCATCAAATGATTTAGATGAAGATACAATTACTCACTTAAAACAAGAAGGTGCATGTATTGATGCGTGGGGTGTAGGTACAAAGCTTATAACTGCTTACGATAATCCTGCATTAGGTGCTGTTTATAAACTTGCATGTTTAGAAAATGATAATGGTGAGATGATTGACAGACTAAAAGTCTCAGAAAACCCTGCAAAATTAACTGTTCCTGGAGTAAAAAGAGTTTATAGAATAATAAATACAGACACAGGTATGGCAGCAGGGGATTACATTGCATTAGAAAATGAAGACGTGAATGCAGAACAAAGTATAAAACTTTTCCACCCGACTCATACTTACTTAGCTAAAGAAGTGGATAACTTTAAAGCAATAGATATTCATGAAGATATTTTTGTTAATGGTAAGCAAGTATATGAAGTACCAACAGTACAAGAAAGTGCTAAGTACTTCCAACAGAATAAAGGATTATTATGGAACGAGTATCTTCGTCTGTTAAATCCAGAATTCTATCCAGTGGACTTAAGTACTAAGTGTTGGGAAAATAGAAAAGAAATTTTGGAAAGAGTAACAAAAAAATCAAAATAATTAGGTGATAATATGACATTACAACAGGAAGTAATAAAAAGATTAAGATGTAAACCTGAAATCAATGTAGAAGAGGAAATAAGATTAACAATCAATTTTCTAAAGGATTATATAAAGAAAAATAACTTCATAAAAAGTTTAGTATTAGGCATATCAGGTGGGCAAGATTCAACACTTTGCGGAAAACTATGTCAAATGGCAATTACTGAATTGAGGGAAGAAACAGGTGAAGAGTATAACTTTATAGCTGTTAGATTACCATATGGAAAACAATTTGATGAAGATGATTGTAACGATGCGTTAAGATTTATTAATCCAGACAAAATATATACTGTTAATATAAAAGACGCGGTAGATGCTAGTGTTAATTCTTTAAAACTAGCAGGAGTAGAAATTACTGATTTTGCGAAAGGTAATGAGAAAGCACGAGAAAGAATGAAAGTTCAGTATTCTATTGCTACTATGAATAAAGGTATAGTAGTTGGTACTGACCACGCTGCGGAAGCTATCACTGGATTCTTTACAAAATATGGAGACGGTGGAGCGGATATTGTCCCACTATATAGATTAAATAAAAGACAAGGAAAAGCATTATTAAAAATGTTAGATTGTCCAGAACACTTATATCTGAAACAACCAACTGCAGATTTGGAAGAAGATCGCCCTGCTTTAGAAGATGAAGTTGCACTTGGAGTAACATATAATGACATTGATGATTGCCTAGAAGGAAAAGAAGTTCCTAATAAAGTAAAAGAAATAATAGAAGGACATTATCTAAGATCAGAACATAAGAGAAATTTACCAGTAACTGTGTTTGATTTTTATAATATATAGTAGAAATAATAGAAGGAGAGGATAGGAAACTATTCTCTTTTTCCAATAATTATAGAGGATTAATAAGCATTGCAGATAATAAGGTAAAATAAAAAGAAAAAAATTTAAAAATTATGTTGACATAAAAAGAAAGTGATGATAGAATAGTAAAAGTCTTCTCAAGAAGAAGACGAACAATAAAGAATTTCTGAAGAACTAATGTTAAGAAAAACCTTGACAAAAGATAATAGAAATGCTAAAATGATTACTGTCTTATTAAAGGCAACTTCATCGAAATGGACTATTAAAATAGTTTTTTAAAAAATAAAAAAAACTATTGACAAGTTTAAAAATAGATGATAGAATAGTAAAAGTCTTCTCAAGTAGAAGACGAACAATCGAACATTTCGAAATATTAAATGTTAAGAAATTATAAAAAAAGTTCTTGACAAAATATAAAAGAAATGGTAAACTTATAAAAGTCTTGAAGAAAGACAAAATCAATTATTTCAACGAAGTAAACGTTTTAAAAGTTTTTAAAAAATATAAAAAAACTTCTTGACAAACATTCGAAGAAATGATAGAATAATAAAAGTCTTCTGAAGAAGACGAACAAACATTTTTTAAAAAAAGTTTTAAAAAAAGCTTGACAAAGAAATTTAAAAATGTTAAAATATAAAAGTTGTTAATCGCAACGATTTGAACATTGAAAACTAAACGAATTAAGTCAACGTTAATTCCAAAAAAGGACAGTTTTAAAAAGAAACTATAAAACTTTTTAATGAGCTAATCAAGCTAACAAATTTATTTGGAGAGTTTGATCCTGGCTCAGGACGAACGCTGGCGGCGTGCCTAATACATGCAAG
>CALIWM010000204.1:0-8770 GCA_938046645.1 uncultured Gemella sp.
TTCGTTTGACGTTTGATAAGAGACTCAATGAGGTTTGTCGAATAAATGCTGTGCCAAATCTGGTAATGAAACTAATAATATGCACTATTATAACCTATTTGTACATTTTTATTTTATCAAAACTGTACATTCTTATTTTATCATTTTCAATTACTAAGTCTAGAATTACCAGATTATGGTTTCCATTTGTTCCGACACACTCATGATTCAATGTTGCTTAACGCAGGCATAAATTGGAAAGAACTCCAAGTCAGAATGGGGCATAAGTCAATGGCAACTACTATGGATACTTATGCAGAGTTAGCACTTCAAAGAAAGCTAGAAGCAGTCAGCATTTATTTAGATAAGATTGCTGAATTAACTTATTAATTACTCTAGCTTCCGCTCTACCTTTTGAAGGCTAAATCCTCATAAACATTGATATAATAGTATTTAAAGATTGCTGAACTAATATTAACAACTGTTACAGATATAAAATTATCGCTATGTCTAGATATTAATACTTAGACATAGCGATTGATTTAATTTTTTCATATGTTATTAGTAAAGTTACCAACTAATTACTTTTCCATCTTCTATTTTGATATCAGCATCATAAAGTTTATTTAGAAGATCTTCATCAAAAAAGTTAACTGCTTTATCATTTTTAATTACTTTTCCATCAAGAAGAGCGATAATATTATCACTGTATGCTAGTGCTTGATTTATATCGTGTAATACCATGATAATGGTAATTCCCAGAGATTTATTAAGATCTCTAACAAGTTGCATTATAGATTTTTGATATTTTATATCAAGGAAAGTAGTAGGCTCGTCTAGTATAATAATATCAGTACTTTGTGCTAATGCCATTGCGATGTAAACTCGTTGAAGTTGACCACCTGATAACTCATCCACACGTTTATCTTTATACGACTGTAAACTAGTTTTTTCAAGTGCGAATTCAATTTTTTCAACATCACTAGAAGTAGGCTTGTAAAAGAAAATGTTTTGGTAAGGAAGTCTAGCGAAACTAACCATATCATATACGGTAATTTCTCGTGGAGTTTCATTCTTTTGATAAACAACTGCAAGAATACTCGCAAGTTCTTTTAATGAATATGAATTTAATTCTTTCCCTTCGATTTTCACACTTCCAGAATTATAGTTTAAATTTTTTGCTAATATTTTTATAAGTGTACTTTTACCACAACCATTTTTACCAAGTAGGGTAGTAATCTTACCTTTTTCAATGCTTACACTTAGACCTTCAAAAAGAGCATTTTTATTATCATACTTAAACGTCAGGTTATTAATTTCTATTATATTTTCCATTAACTTACTCCTTTCTTAACTAAAATAATAAATGCAGGTCCACCGATAATCATCATTATTAAATCAGCAGGTATTTCGATTGGTGCGAAAATAACACGACCGATTGTATCGAATAAAAGTAGGATAAATGCTCCTAGTAAAGCACTAAATGGGATAGTGTAAATATGATTTCGTCCAATTATAATCTTAGCAATATGAGGTGTAATAAGAGCTAAGAAGACCATTACACCTGCCACTGCTGTAGCAACAGAAGCAAGAGCCACTGCAACAAATGAAATTAATAAACGGATCACATTAATATTAATACCAAGTGAACTAATAATATTATCATCTAAAGCGAAGATATTACATAGTTTAGCTAAGAAGAAGCTAATAATTAGCAGTAATGGAATCCAACCTAATAATAATGAAACATCGTCCCAGTTTTTAGTTCCTAAACCAACAGTTTTGAATGCAGATGAAGTAGTAGAGTTAGCTTGATTCAAGTACTGCATAGAACTCAGTATTCCGGTGAAGAAATAACTTATTGCAATACCGATTAAAATAATTTTAACATTGTTTTTTGTTCTACCAGCTAAGTAATAAATGATTAAGAAACCAAGGACACCACCGATGATAGAAAATACAGACTTAAATATCATAAATTGTGGGAATATCCCTAATCCTAAGTATAAAAATAGGTTTGCTCCACTAGAAACACCAATAATACTAGGATCGACAAGCGGGTTCTTTAATACTGTTTGTAATAATAGACCACTAACTCCAAGAGCAGCACCTACTAGTAAGGTGATCATAATTCTTGGAAAACGAACGTCGATAATTGCATTTACATTGGCATATTCTCCGGTAAAGATACCAATAGCTAATTGTCCGACGCTAGCTTTTATACTACCACTGTTCGCTGCAAAAAATATTGTACTTAATAAAAGTAAAATAAGAACAGAAAAAGTGATTGCTTTTTTGTTTTTAAACATTAAGAACCTCCTTATATATTTTATATGTTTAGTATATCATATGTTGTTTTTAATTTGAATTATATAAAAAACCAGAGGTAGCATTGTGCTACTTCTGGTTTTAAGTATTAGTTACTATAGAAAATACTGTATAGACTTTCTAATCCTTTTTGGTAATCGTATGTAGCTGTCATACCAAACATTGAGCTATCTAAATCGACAACTTTATTATTTTTTACCGCATCAAAGTGAGACCAACTCTTATTGTTTTCAAATTCTTTTTTAAACATTTCATTTACATTATCAGGCATAGCATGAGCAGTACGTAAAATGAAATCTGGTTTATCATTTAAAGCAGTTTCTAAGTTTAGATTTTTAAACTCTTCAGTACCTTTAATGATATTTTCACCACCTGCTAATTTTACAAGGTTACCAACATAAGATTTTTCAGTAGCAGCCAGGTAACTTCCAGGTAAGCCCATAAGAACAAGCACTTTTGGTTTCTTCTTGTTTGCGATTTTTTCATTGAATTTAGTGAAGAATTCATCGTGTTCTTTCTTTAATTCTTTGAATTTTTCAGTTTTACCAAATTCTTTTGCAAGATCTTCTGTAATAGAGTATAACCCATTAACACTACGAATATCTACAAATTTATAAGGAATTTTATTTTTCTCGAATCCTTCTTTTATCCAGTCTTGCAAACTATCTGGAGCATATACAATAGAAGGATTAATCGACTTGATAACTTCCATATTTGGATTCATAGGAAGACCGATTTGAACAGTGTTGTCATATCTTTTAGGCATACGACCTAATTTTGTAGTAGGAACCCCTGCTAATTTAATATCAAGAACATTAGCTACTTGAGCTAATGCTACAGAGTCCATTATGACACGTTTACCATTTTCTTCTTCAGATTTTTTATCTTTATTTACACCTGTTAAGTTAATAGTCTCATTAAAAGCTTTATCGGCTAGATTAGGATCAGTTCCAGTAGTGTTACCAGCTTTATTTTGTGATGAACAAGCAGTAAGAACTAGAATACTGGCTAATAGTAGTGTAAATAGTAGGGATAGTTTTCTTTTCATGAATTATCTCCTAGTTATTTTTTCTTTTTTTAAGAGCAAAGAAAGCTCCGGCAGCAATTACAAGAACTCCGATACCTCCGCCAACATAGTAAGGTACATAGTTTGTTTCTTTAATAGCTTCCATATCTAAACCATCATTTCCGTTTTTAATAGTATCAGTATTAACTTCTACGAAATAGCGAACAGGACGGTTCATAGGTTCTACATACATTTGTACCATAGCTAAGAAGTTTTCATTTGGTACTTCAAAACGGTAGTCAACATAGCTATCTTTATATTGTTCAATGTTAACTTTTGTTTCAGTAGCTTCCACTTGTTTGAATTCTCCGTCTTTTTGAAGAACTTTAATGAAAGGACCTTGTTCTTTACTACGTTGAACCCAGTTCATAAGGTGGACACGGACAGTAGCGTATAATTTACCATCTTTTGTACGTTGAAGCATAGCTTTAGACCAACGTTTTTCACCATTAGATTTTTGATTTTTAAGAGCATCATTTAGATCTCCACCTGCGTTAATAGGTGAGATAACTCCTTGAACCATACCTTCACCGATAGCTGTGTTTTTAGTACCACCATCAGCAGTAACACCAGTAATAGGGTTTAAATATGAACCTGTGATATCAAGATTATAAAGACCTGGATTTTTTGTCTTTTGATCATCTTTGAAGTAATCTTCTAATTTCTTAGCAACAAATCCTTCAGGTGCTTTATTCTCATCTTTTTTATCTTTGTTTTCTTCTTCTTTTTTCTTATCTTCAGCTTTTTTCTCTTTTTCTTTTTCTTTATCTTTAGATGAATCTTCAGAACCAGATACTAGATTAGCTGCAGACCAGTTAAATTTAATAATAGCATTTTGAGATGCATCACCACCCATAATTTTGTTCATGGCATCAACCGCAACTCTAACACCAACTTTATCAGGTTTAGCTTCACCGAAATTAAAACTTAGAGTTCCTGGGTAAGTACTAGTACCACCGTCTAAGTTAGTATCGTTATAAGTGCTTGTTACTGAAGCGGCAGTAAGACTTCCTGAGAAAATAGGAGATGAATAAATGCTAAGTGATAATAAGTGACCATGCATATTACTGAAATCCATCGGAGTGAATTGTACAGAAATAGTAGAAGTATTATTATCATGAACATTTACAGTAGCATGTGTAGCTAATGCGTTGTTTCCCATAGAAAGACGACCACTATTTTCAGAGTGCCAAAGTTCTACAGGAACACTGTATACCTTATCAGCTGCTTGTACATTTTTAACGAAGGGTACATTACTAGATGTAACGATAAATGTTAATGTAGCAATAACTATCGTTAACAGTTTTAAAACTCGTTTCATTATTAAAACTCACTTTCTTATATGTTATTTAATTTTTAATTAAGAAAGACGGGAAATATTCCCGCCTTTCAGAGTAGATAATATTATAGTTGTTTAGCGAGATATTATCTTACTATTTTATTTTTCTTTTCTTCTACCAACCATGAAGGCACTCATTAGAGTAAGAGCTCCTGCAAGAATTGATGATGATGTTTCTAATCCTGTATTAGATAGTCTTCCGTTGTTTAGACGACCACCTTTTGGAGTTAAAGCATTAGCTCCATTACCAGCGGCACTAGCTCCAGGTTGCCCACCATCAATTACCGCAGTTCCTTGTCTTTCAGTAGCATTAGACCAGTTAAGGCTAAGGATTGCATCTTTTTTACCAGCACCTGGCATAATGCTTTCCATAGTTGGTACGAAAACAGAAACAGGAATGTTAGTTAATTTTTCAGGAGATGTAAAGTGGACTTCCACTTGGTTCATAGCTCCACCTGTTCTGTTAACAGGGTATTCAGTTCCATTAACCCAGAAACGAGTAATACCGTCTGTAAGAGTTCCTACTTTAATATCGTGGAAACGAACTTTGTAGTGATAAGTATCTCCATGTTTAAATACAGTGATTCCATCTAATGCTGCATTCCCCATAGAGGCACGCCCTGATTCATATGCATTTAATAGAGAAGCAGTTACATTGTCGAAGTATGTAACTGGTACTTCTACACCTTGACCTTGAGTAGCGGCAGGAAGAGGAGTAGTTGATGTAGCGATTGGTGAATTAGGTTGTCCACCTTGTTTTCCAGCTGGATTAGATGGTTTTGGAGTATAACCACTGCTACCTGGTTTTCCAGATCCACCAGTAGGTTGACCTTGTTGTTCAGTTACACTAGACCAGTCAAATGATAAAGTAGCATTTTGTGTACCACCACCAGGCATAATCTCTTCCATAACTTGCACAAATACAGAAACAGGAACTGATGTAAGTCTTTGAGTAGATGTGAAGTGAACTTCTACTTGATTATTAGATCCTCCAGTTGGATTAACAGGATATTCAGTACCGTTAACCCAGAATTTAGAGATTCCACCAGTGAATCCTTGAGTTGAAAGGTCGTGGAATCTTACGATGTAGTGATATGTATTTCCTTCTTTATATACAGTTACATTACTATGTTCTAGAGCTGCATCTCCCATAGATTTTTGACCAGCACGATAAGCATTTAGTAATGTAGCTTTTACTCCATTATAATATGTTGCAGTAGCTGCAGGTGTAGGTTTAGGAGTAGGTGTAGTCACTACAGGTTTAGGTTGTTCCTTAGGTTTAGGAGTTTCTACAGGTTTAGCTGGTTCTGTAGGTTTAGGAGTTTCTACAGGGTTAACAACATCAGCTGGTTTTGTAGTTTCTGAATCAGCTGGTTTATCTGATGGTTTATTTGTTGTAGGTTCCGTCGGTTTATCCGAAGGTTGAGTATTTTTAGGTGTTTCAGGTTTTGTAATAGGTTTAGTAGTATCAGCTGGTTTAGCTGGAGTTGGTTGTGTATCAGCTACCGCATTTAATGCATTGCTTAAATCAAATTTTAGAATCATTCTTTGAATTCCGAATTCATCTTGGATAGAAGCCATAACTGGAACGTAAACCTCAGTATAAGTTTCTAATTTGTTATTTGAATCGATTTTGTTTTTATCCACGCTATATGAAAGTGTTTTCGGATAAGCAGTACGTTCAGGGAATTTCTTTTTATACGTTTCTATGAAATCATCAGTTTCACTAGTACTGTAGTATCCAACTATAGTTGCGGGATTGAATTCGTTATCTTGAATACTACTACGATTCACATGAGTTTTAGGACCGTAATAATATTTTAAATCTCCTAAATAACCAAATTTACCACCGAATGCAAGTGGTTTAAAAGATACATTTACAAAATATTGACCATTTTTCACGATTAATTTGGTTTTAGTTGTATCTAAAGCAGCAGCAGCCATTGAAGGTTTACCTTCTTCGTAGAATTTAAGAGCTTCAGAAGTGATATTATATTCACCATCTGGAAGATTTTTTATATCTTTTGCAGCAACAGCATTATTTTCTATAGCAAATGTAGTGTTGCTTTGTGTAGAGTTCTCTACTACAGCAAGGATTGAGATGATAGTTGCTGCAGATAGAACTTTTAATAATTTATTTGCTTTCATCTTATTTTGAATTCTCCTTATATTTCTTTATACATGACTTTATACAAAGGGATAAATTATCCCTTTGTATAAGAGTTTTGTTTATATTATTTGTTATTTTTTCTGCGTAGTACTAGAGCAGATAATAATACTAGTGCACCTAAACCAACAGTTGCTGTTGAACTTACTCCAGTATTAGCTAACGCTTTAAGTCCTTTAGCTACAGTTTGTGAAGTTTTTTGAACAGCAGTTTTTTCAGCCTCAGCTTTTTTATCTTCTTTGCTTTGATTTTGTCCAAAGATATCTTGTGCTGATGGTTGTGCTTGTTCTTTTGTTTTTTGCTCTTTGTTTAAATCATTGATATTTAATTCTGGTAATTTAGGTTGAACAAGAGCTTCATCTTTTTCTGCTTTTGGTTTTTCGCTTAACGCTGGAGCTTCAGGTTGAACTGGAGTTACTTCACTATTTGGTTTAGTTTGAGTACTTGGTTCGCTTGATGGTTTATCATTGTTGCCAGTAGGAGCAGGTGTTACAGGAACAGGTGTATTCTGATCAGAAGCTACAGTTCTTGAAACAATAGTGTATAAACTGAAATGATTAGTGAAGAATGTAAGTTTTCCATCTTTATAAACACTTGGTACTTTTTCTAATTTATTACCATTTACATAGTAAACTTCTAATTTTTCATTCTCATTAGCTACAACAGCTACTGTAACAGCACGAGTTTCTCCTTGTTTATTGATTGTAGTTCCTTTAGAATCTGTGAAGTGTAAGTCTATTGTTTTAACAACACTTAGATTTTCATCTGTTTTTTTAACAAGTTCTTCAACTTTTGCAACAGTTTCTTTATCAGCTTTTTCAACTGAGAAGTTAGATGCTTTTACAGTAGAGTTATCGAATGAAACTTTGATTTCTTCTGATGAACCATTTTCTACAACTTTAGCAACTAATGTATCTTTAAGAGATGCAGAATTAACTATTTCTTTAAGTTTTGATGCTTCTTCTTTGTTAACATCTTTGTCAGTAGTAATATTAGCTAATGCTTCTTTTTTAAGTTCTTCTAATTTTGCTTTTTCTTTTTCAGCTTGAGCTTTGGCAGCAGCTTCTTTTTCTAATCTTTCTTTTTCGAGACGATCAGCTTCAGCTTTTTGAGCTTTCTCTTTTTCAAGTCTTTCTTTTTCAGCTTGAGCTTTAGCAGCAGCTTCTTTTTCTAATCTTTCTTTTTCAAGACGATCAGCTTCAGCTTTTTGAGCTTTTTCTCTTTCAAGTCTTTCTTTTTCAGCGTGAGCGGCAGTTTCTTTTTCTAATCTTTCTTTTTCAAGACGATCAGCTTCAGCTCTCTGAGCTTTTTCTTTTTCAAGTCTTTCTTTTTCAGCCTGAGCTTTTGTAGTTTCATCTTTGTGTAATGTAGTTACTTGATCAGCTGTTAGTGGAGTAGCACCATCCCAATTGAATTTAAGTGTTGCTGGAACATTTGAATGACCTCTTAATGGTTTTCCATTTACTGATACTGAGAATGTAATAGTTTTTTCAGTTAATTTTTCAGGACTTGTGAAGTGGAATACTTTTTCATGGCTTTCACCACCAAGATCAGTTCTTTCTACTGCAGTACCATCAACAGTTAAAGTATCTACAGTTCCTACTTGAGTCCCAAAAGTTAAGTCTTTAAATGTTAGATAGTAGTTGTAAGTATCATTTACTTTTTCAACACGAGTTTTTTCATGTACTAATGCACCATCTGCCATTGAAGTTCTATTAGATTCATGTGCATTATTAATTATAGCTGGAACTAAGTTATTTACAGCTTCTTCTTTAGCTTTTTCCACAGTAGGGAAGTCTAAAGCTATTGTACTTTCAGCAGCTCTGTCTTCGAATCTAGGTTTAGCTCCACCTTTTGTTTGAACATTGAATACAGCATCTACTTGAATTTT
>CALIWM010000205.1:0-3131 GCA_938046645.1 uncultured Gemella sp.
TCAGGTCATCTACTAGCTTTTCGCTATTACTACTAGGTACTACACCTAATTTCAACACTTTTTCTTCTTTTGTTGTACTTTTTTGAGAACAACCAATTAAAGAAAACACCAATAGAAAAGAAAAAATAGTTAATAATATTTTTTTCATTTTTATCTACCTCATATTTGTATATATTTTGTTTTATATGATAGAGTATAGCATAATAACTAAATAATAAAAATGAAAACGCTCATAACTTGAAAAAATATTAAAAAAAGTAGCCGGCATATATTTACCAGCTACTTTTAAACTAATTTTGAAATTGTTATTCTATATTTTAAACTTTTTTTATTTTGCGTGTAGCCCTTAACTACAAATCTTCCATACTTTCTTATAGATATTATGTCTTCTAAAGTACAGTTCTTCTCTCCATTTCTTAGAACTACATGATTTAGTTTAATAAAATCTTGTTCTAAAAATTCTTTTACCTTACTACGAGATTTATTTGTAATCTTAGCTACTATAGAATCAATTCGAAATGATGAACTGACTATTTCAAAGTCTTCATATTTTTTTTCGATTCCTACTTCTGTGAGATCTACTCTTTGAAAATCAAGATTTACTCTTCCTGCTTTTGTAAATTCCATATCTATATAATCAGCAATTTCTTCATCAACAAAAATATAAACCTCATTTTCTAAAACAATTATATCCCCAAATCTATTAAAATTGATTCCAAGATTATGAACTGCTCCTAGAATATTTCTATGTTCTACTTTATTAAATTTATCATTAAACTTTGCTTTTAAACAAACAATATCATAATCTACATCATAATATTCATTAGAAATAATCTTAGCTTTTTTTCTTTCAGCATCATCAAAACCGCCAAAAAATTCGACTTTAAAATCACTATAGTTATACGCTACTATTTGGCTAAGAACAATTTGTTCAAAATTCGTTAAAAATTTTGTAACAGTATTACGATTTTCCACAAAATTAATACTTTGTAGTAATTTCTCAGCTACTTCTCTTTGTTCAGTAGACGCTTGTTGTAAAAAATTTATCTTCTTCATAGCATTAAGATAACTTAAATAATAGCATTATTATTAGATTTTCTATAACACTAAGTACTACAAGAGCAGCTATTGGTGATATATCTAACATTCCGAATGGTGGAATGATCTTTCTAAAGATTTTTAGATATGGCTCACAAATTGCCTCTAAAAACTCTACAATAAAATTATTTTTAATTTGAGGAAACCATGAAGTTAAAATATATGCTAACATACTGTATTCATAAAAATTAAATAAATATTTTACAAATTTATATACCCAAAAATACTCTGTTATATTTAACAATATTAATACTCTCCTTCGTAAAAGTCTCCTGAAACTTCAACGCCATTAGGAACGCATAGGTAAATATCTTCCCCAATAGTTTTTAGTCTAGCTCCTAGCGCATAAATTCCTCCAGAAATAAAATCTAGAAGTCTATCAGAAGTTTCAATATCCAACTTACTTAAGTTGATAATTACTACTTTGTTACGTTTAATATCATCCACGATATCTTTACTATCCGCAAATACTAATGGTTCCGTTAGTATTACATTATTAGTTCTCCCTGCGGGTTGACTTTGTACGTTTTGTCTACTTACCACTGGATTCTCCTTTTTCACTGGTCTCGGCTTAGGTTGTTCTTGCCTTACTTCATTATTTTCTACTACTTCTTCTTCAAAATCCTCTTCTCCAACAAAAAGATTATTGAATTTTTTCATCATACTCATATTCTCAAACCTCAACTTACTTATATTTAACTATATCATTATAGCATGTAAGCAGTAATTTATAAAGTAATAAGACAAAAAACACTTACAAAAGTTTAAAATTATCATTTTCGTTAATACTTGTTTTGTACTCTGATAAAAATCAGTGAATTTTAAAATATAATTAAAAGCCTTAGAGTAAAATACTCTAAAGCTTTAATTTTATCCATAGAATTTATTATACCTATCTCGTATTGAAAGTAATAATTTTCCTACTAATACTTTTAAAATAGAATAAACAGGTATTCCTAAAATTGCTCCAACAACTCCCGCAATATTGACTCCGATAAGAATCACAAAGATTACAGTAAGTGGATGCATATTCATGCTTCGTCCCATAATATTAGGAGAAACAATATTTCCTTCTAAGAACTGAACAATCCCCCAAACTACAAGCATCTTAACGACCATTACCCAACTTGTTGAAGCTGCAACTAGCATAGCTGGCGTTATTGCAATAACTGGTCCAAGGTAAGGTACGATACTTAAAAATGCAGCTATAGTAGCTAATGAAAATGCATAATGTAATCCTATGATGTTATAACCTATAAATAACATTACACCTATACAAAAAGAAACTAACATCTGTCCCTGAATATAAGATCCTACTTTATCATCAATTTCATCAATTGTTTCAGCAACAGGTTTTTTTAACTTTTTCGGTAGTAGGCTGATTACGAACCTGTTAAAATGTGATGCATCTTTTAATAGGAAGAATAACACAAATGGCATAGTAACTAAAACTGAAGCAGTAGAAGAAATAGATGATACCACTCCTTGTGCAACAGATGTAGCTATGCTAACTAGTTTTTCGCTAATCTTAGATACATTTAGATTATTATTTACATATTCAACAACTACTTGTACATATGCATTATCAGAATATGTCTCCAAGTATCCTTTAACTACCTCAACATATCTTGGTAATGCTGTTATTAAATTCTGTGTTTGTTCCACAATAATAGGAACTACTCCAATAATTACAATTAGTATCGTAATTATACCAACGAAGATAGCTAGTAAACTAGCAATAAACCTAGACATTTTCTTCTCAAGTAAGTTCACTAATGGATTTAACATGTAATAAAATACATAGGCGACTATTATCGGTGTAATTATACTTGAAACAATCGTATTTATCGGTGTGAAAATATACGATATTTCTGTATAAAGATAAATAGCTATACCTAATAAAATAACTATTAATAGTATGTAGATTATAAATTTCCCTCCGATAAAAGCTAGTAGCTTGTCTTCACGAGATTTCTCTAATCTTGACTCTTTTTTAATTTTTTCTAATTCTTTATCCATAGAATTCCCTTTCT
>CALIWM010000206.1:0-2869 GCA_938046645.1 uncultured Gemella sp.
TAGTAAATATCTAATGTATACAACTACATTAGATATTTACTAGTGTTGTTGTTTTTTATTGAATTGAGTGTTTTTGATTTCAATTTGTTTGATAAATTCATCATTTTTTTCTTTCTCCTGTGTTGCTTTAGCAATACGTTTATTAAGCTCTTCTTTGGTAACGCTAGTTATAATAAACTCTTCATTTTTTTTATCATAACCATCAACAAAGATAATATCATTAATTATACGATATGTACCTTTATTAGATACAAATTTTTGTATTGAAATTACTGCATGAATCGCATCACCGATTAAACTTCTAGCTAATCGATAATCATTAATTGAATCACTTTCTAACACCAATGATTCAATTCGTCCTAATGTAGATACAGCACTATTGGAGTGAACCGTACAAAAACCTCCTTCATGTCCTGTATTCCAAGCTTTTAACATATCGTGAGCTGTATGATCTCTAATTTCACCTACAATAATGCGAGTAGGCGATAGTCGCATAGAATCTTTTACTAAATCTCTTGCTGATATTTTGACAGAACGATTACCACTTGTGAGAAGGTTTTGTTTGTCATCAATTGGACAAATCAGTTCAGGTAAATCTTCAATCATAATGATACGGTCGTATGGTGTCAGAAGAGCTAGTTCATTTAACACTCCATTTAAAAAAGTAGTTTTACCAGAACCAGTGCCACCTGCAACTATAATATTTTTGTGATTTTCAATTAAATACTGAATTGTTTTTCTATATAGAGGCGATAAAAACCCTTTTTGTTCGTATTCATCTAACGTAAAAATACGGACAGGTTTTTTTCTGAGCATAAATGTTGGTTTTTTTACAATCGGTGGATATTCAATTTGAGCCCTTATATTTAATGACTCAATTTCAACGGATAATTTAGGGTGTAATTCGTTAAGTATTTCATCATTAATACCAGAAATAGCTGTACAAATAGTTCTAACTTTATTTTCGTCTAGAGAGTCACCAGTATTTTTTCTTCCGTAAATGGTATCAATACGCAATTGATGATCTTCGTTGACGTAAATTTCGTTGACGTCTTTATCAAATACATAACGTAATATATTTGCCCCTAAATCTCTTAATAAAGATGCTATTTTTCTAGGAATTTCTTGATTTGATTTTTCTTTAATTCTGTATAATATAGCATCAATATCAAAATCATCTGTTTTTATTTGTTGTTGAATAACAACATCATCATTAATAATATTTAAAATATTAGATGAGATTGCTAATGAATAATGTGGTTCCGATTGCATTATATCGTTTGTCATCATAGGCATCATTCCTCACTAGTATGGTGTTCTTCTTCACTAGTTTTATTCGATACTTTAGCAGGAATGAGATTTAAAATTTCATTCAAATCTGTTGTTAAATCATAGCCTTTTTCCTTTAATCCGTTTACTAGTGCTGTTTTTAACTTTGCATCTAGTTTTCGGATTTTTTCTTTTTTACGCATCGCTGCTTTTTGTTCACGCTCTTTTTCTTTTTCGATTGTTTCTAATAACGCTTGAATATCGTCTTTTACGTTTGTTGTCATGCTGATAATTTCTCCTTATTTAACTCTAATACATTTGATTTCTGACGGCGATCCATGATAGCAAGCATCGTATCACGTCTTGTTACAAGCATTTGATTATATGCATCGATTTCTTCTTCATTCTTTGGTTCATCAGGAATGATTGATTTTAAAGAATCAAAATACACTTTATATGCTCTATCTGAATTATATGCTTTTTCATGTAATTCATGATAGAGGTCATGGTTAAGAAAATACTCATCATCTAATTTTGTTTTATCTGTTAAAAGCCCAGTTGGTTCTAACACGGGCTTAATAATTTCTTCTATTAATGTATGCTTTAAATCATTATACGAAATGTCTGGAGAATGTTGATGAGATAAAACTACGGTGTCAATTTCAACAGGTTTATATCCTTCATATTTTACTGTTAGTTGAGTTTTTGAATCAGTTTGAAAATAAAAATATACTGAGTACTTTAGGTTCAAATGCTTTGGAAGAGATTAAGGGAATTCGGGAAAAAAACAATTTATTTATCAGGATTTTGCCAACAACTTCTTCTATAGAAAATGCAGAAAATTTAGGATATCTTCCAAAAAATATTATTGCTATGCAAGGACCGTTTTCTAAAAATATGAATGTTGCAATGTTGGAAAATTTTAAGATTGATTATTTGATTACGAAGGAAAGTGGAGAAACTGGAGGTGAATTGGAAAAGCTGGAAGCATGTCAGGAATGTAAAGTTGGAATTTTGGCGATTAAGCGACCAGTTTTAGATTATGGAATTGTTTTTAATACAATTTCTGAACTAGTTAACTATGTAAAAAATTTAAGTGTTTAATGTTAATATGAAATTCGATTTTCATTTAAGCATGTTTACAGAGGATTAAATCGAAAAATTAAATAATTTAAAATGTTGTAATTTTTATGTCCATTTTTGAAATATTATTTTAATGTAACATATATTACACTTATTATTATTAATTTATGTTATAATTTTTTCATAGTGGACAATTTTACAAAATTTAGCATTAAAAGAGTCAAGAGGATATTTTATCTTTTTAAAAATCGGCTCTTTTTTAAATATTTAAAATTATTGAATTAAATGGAAATTACATAGATTATTTTTATGAAAAAAATGTAAATTAAGGAGATGAATAATGTTTAGTTTAGACGATACACTTTATGAAATTATAAATAAATATCCTGAAGCTTTGGATTTTTTTATTGCTAATGGGTTTGAGCAATTGAAAAATAAACAGATGCTTGAGGTTATGGGGAAAAATATTAAATTGAAAATGGCACTTATGTCAAAAAAAATTAATCAGGAACTGTTT
>CALIWM010000207.1:0-3879 GCA_938046645.1 uncultured Gemella sp.
CCTACTTTAAAAACTTTAGCTCCAAAATAGTACTCCATTCCTGTAATTGTAATATAATCTTTTTCCATTTTAATCACCTCTTCGTTTTGTGATTTAATTATAACAAGGCATCTGTCCATTTTTTTGGACTCATAATAAAAAAATAGAACTTAGATTAAATTTAACCTAAGTTCTATATGTAAGTTATTCTATTATTTGTTTAAGATGCTAGCACAACGTGGACATAAACCTTCTTCGTTTACTTCATCTACGATGTTCCAACAACGGTCACAACGGTGTCCTTCTGCTTTAGTTACTTTAACAGTAGCAAGATCATAAGCTACACCATCGTTTTCTTTAACAGCAACTTTACTTACGATAAAGAATTGGTTTAAGTTATCAACAGAGTTTAATAACTCAACTACTTCTGCATCGTTACTGTATACTTCAACAGCAGCTTCTAGAGATTTACCAATAACTTTTTCATTACGGCTTTCTTCTAATGCTTTATTCACGTCATCACGAACCTCAAGAAGTTTATCCCATTTAGCTTCTAACACAGCATCTTCGATTACGTTTTTAGCTGGGAAGTCAGTTAAGTGAACAGACTCAGCATCTTCGTATGGCATGTTGTCATATACTTCTTCAGCAGTGAATGAAAGAATTGGAGCAAGTAATCTAACAGATTTACTTAATACTGTGTAAAGAACTGTTAACATACTTTGACGTTTGTGAGAATCTTCACCTTCGATGTAAAGGATATCTTTACCGTAATCTAGGTAGAATGAAGATAATTCAACGTTAAAGAAGTTTGTAAGTTCACTAGTAATACTATTGAATTGGTAGTTTTCATAGTAATCTAATACTTTTGCTACAACTTTTTCGAATTTAAGAACCATGTATTTATCTAGTTCTTCAAGGTTTTCGTACGCAACTAAATCAGTTTTGTTGTTGAAGCTTCCGTTGTATAAGTTACCTAATAAGAAACGGAAAGTATTTCTGATTTTTCTGTATGTTTCAGATACTTGTTTTAAGATATCTTTAGAGATACGAACGTCTTGAGTGTAGTCAACACTTGCAGACCATAGACGGATAATCTCAGCACCTAGTTCTTTACCAACATCGTTAGGAGAAATAACGTTACCTAATGATTTACTCATTTTATTACCATTACCATCCATAACGAATCCAGCAGATACTAACTCTTTATATGGAGCTACTCCAGATACCGCTACAGAAGTGATAAGTGAAGAGTTGAACCATCCACGGTATTGGTCACTTCCTTCTAGGTATAAGTCAGCTGGGTAAGTTAAGTCTTCACGGATTGCACAGCATCCTTGGTGAGATGTTCCAGAGTCGAACCAAACGTCCATGATGTCCATTTCTTTAGTGAATTCTCCGTTTGGACTTCCTGGGTGAGTATATCCTTCTGGTAATAATTCTTTAGCATCTTTGTAGAACCATACGTTAGATCCTTCTTCTTCGAAGATTTTCGCTACGTGTTCGATTAACTCGATATCAAGAATAGCTTCTCCGTTTTCAGCGTAGAATACAGGAATTGGCACACCCCATACACGTTGACGACTGATTACCCAGTCACCACGGTCACGGATCATGTTATATAATCTTGGTTTACCCCATTCACTGTAGAATTTAGTGTTATCTACAGCTTCTAATAACTCAGAACGGAATGCATCAACAGAACAGAACCATTGAGGTGTAGCTCTGAAGATAATTGGTTTTTTACTTCTCCAGTCATGTGGGTATGAGTGAGTAATATCTTCTTGTTTTAATAATGCTCCAGTTTCAGCTAAATGAGCGATAATGTCTTTGTTCGCATCGAATACGAATTTACCAGCGAATTGCCCAGCTTCTTCTGTAAGAACACCTTGGTTATCAACTGGTGATAATACTCCAAGTTTGTATTGTAATTGACCAACAAGATAGTCATCAACCCCGTGTCCAGGAGCTGTATGAACTAAACCAGTCCCTGAATCAAGTGTTACATAATCAGCTAAGATTAATGTAGATGTTCTATCTAAGAATGGGTGTTTACATAGTAAGTATTCTAAATCTTTACCTACTAATACTTCTCCTGTTTCGTAGTTTTCCCAACCGAATTTTTCAGCTAAGAACGCCACTCTTTCTTTAGCTACTAAGTAGCTTTCTCCATTGTATTTAACAACTTGGTATTCGAAGTCTGGGTGAACAGCGATACCTAAGTTCGCAGGTAATGTCCAAGGAGTAGTTGTCCAAATAACAAACTTAGTTCCTTTTTCAACTGCACCATTTTCACTAACTAGGTCAAATGCAACATAAATAGATGGTGAAGTATGATCGTGGTACTCGATTTCAGCTTCAGCTAAAGCAGACTCTGAAGATGGTGACCAATAAATAGGTTTTAATCCTTTATAGATATAACCTTTGTCTACCATTTTACCGAATACACGGATTTGTTCAGCTTCAAATTTTGGATCTAAAGTTAAGTATGGGTTATCCCAATCACCTAATACTCCAAGTTTTTTGAAGTCAGCACGTTGTTTATCAACTTGTTTTAAAGCATAATCTTTACATTTATTTCTAAATTTATTAGCTGGCATAGATTTTCTATCAACACCATTGTTTACTAATACTTGTTCGATTGGAAGACCGTGAGTATCCCAACCAGGAACATATGGTGAAACAAAACCATTCATGTTTTTATATTTAACGATAAAGTCTTTTAAGATTTTGTTTAATGCGTGTCCAATGTGGATGTTACCATTCGCATATGGAGGTCCATCGTGAAGTACGTATGAAGGTTTCCCAGCATTTTTTTCTAAAATTTTGTTGTATAAATCCATTTCTTCCCAACGTTGTAGGAATTGAGGTTCTTTATTTGGAAGATTTCCACGCATTGGAAACTTCGTATTTGGCATTAATAATGTATCTTTTAATTCTACCATTTTATCTCCTTTCAAAATAAAAAACTCTTAGTAAAAGTTATAGAGGGCGAAATGTATCCACGGTACCACCTCTTTTAACTCCTACCAAGAGCACTTGTTTGTTCTATTAAAATTATTACACAATAAAGTGATAACTCCTATGCTTCTATAAAACTTTTCACCAACCAGTTTCTCTCTAAAACTCCACATAGTCGTCTTGTCTTTATTTACGATATGTTTATTATATTACATTAAGAATAAACTTTCAAGCATTTTATGTGAATTTAACATAAAATTTTCTGAAAACATTTTTAAATTTATAAAAAGACTTTAGTAAAACAATATGTGAATCAGATATGAATAATCTTCTGATTATTTTAAGTTATATACTCTATAGCGGCTAGTTTCAACATATATTTTATAAGTAATATTTATAAAGTAGCCGCATTTATTTTTTAAAATAATTTTTAATGAAAATAAAAAAGAATAGCACTCGCTCTCCAATGGGAATGCGATTACTATTCTTACTTATTCTTAGTATAACATACATTTAAATTAATAACAATATATTATAATCTTCTCATATATCCAAATCGTTTTTCCAAAGTCTTAAAATATTTTTTATCCTCTAAAGTAATTTTTTATAGCTTCAGAGCCATATTGTAAGATTTGTTTTTGTGTTAGTGATGCAGTCACATTAACATTTCCACCTGAGACTTCCACATTGTCGATCATAACAGGAACATCTAGTGATTTAATCTTAATTGTATTTCCACTCACTCCAACTCCAGTACCTGTCAGTGCTTCTTTCAAATATTTTTCCAAAGCAAAATCAGGTATAGGCACTTTACCGATTTTAGCATCTTCTAGTACTAAGTCCACAGAATTATTTGCACCTACTACTTTAACATTAGTATTGATAATCGTATCCCAAAGTCCTAGTTTAACTGGTAACTTCGCTTCAATATAATTTCCA
>CALIWM010000208.1:0-11479 GCA_938046645.1 uncultured Gemella sp.
AAATCTTTAATGTATTATTTATCTTCTCACTTCTAAAGATTGCTATTAATGCAACTGACATCGCCAATGGGAATAAGACACTTGTTTTATTAAATATACTTCCTGTAGTTATATCAAATGGTATACCTAAACCAAAACAAAAAGCAAAGTGACTGATAACAGCAAAACTCATAATTCTAAAGAAATATTTCTTAATATCTTTTGTATAATAACATCCTTCTGCGATAAAATACCACATAATTGGTGCTGTTAAACGTCCTACTATATGCATAAGTACTGGTATTGGTTCTTTAACTAAACCCGGATATAATAGCCATGCTAAATGATCAATTGTCATAGCAATTATAGCTATATATTTTAACTGAGTTCCATCAAACTTTAAATTCTTCATCTTCTTCCTTTCTATACTATTTTGACTTTATTTAAAAATACTAGTTAATATATTGCTCATAAATTTAAGATAATGAAAATACTACACATTACCTTAACACATATTATCATATTAATATGCTCTATACAATTATTTATCTAACAATATATAATTCAAAAATAAGAAAGACTTTCAAAAATAAAAGTCTTTCTTATCTGAACATGGCTATTTCTAAACTATCCATATATTGAGCTAATGACTTATTAAATTTTTCATAATCAGCTTCTTGAAATTCCTCTGTAGCACAGGCCACTGAGCAGCTAACTACTTGTAGTTGATTATAGAAAGTTATCATCAATGGTACACCTATTATTTTAGACATACCTCGTATAGTCATCTTTCCAGCTTCTTCTAATTCCATAACTTGTTCTTTTGAGTTTATATTTACAATTTTATCACCAACTAGGACTTCAACATTATCATAGTAATCATAAGCTAATTCAACACCTCTACAAATATGTTCCCAACCTACTCTATAGGTCAATCTATATTCTGCAAATAACCATCCATTTTCTTTCTCTACACCAAGTAAAAGCATATTATTTATCTCCTATATATTTATGTATTAGTTTAATTATATTCTAACTTATACTTATTAGCAACAAAAAAATGCCTAAGTTATTTCACTTAGACACTTTATATTTTATCTTTCTTTTGTCAAAATACCGTCTTTCATTCGGTAAACATGATCACATTTTTCAATCATTCTATTATCATGTGTTACCATAATAATTGATTTATTTTTTTCTTTACACTCTTTTAAAAGTAAATCTACGACTTCAAACGCTCTTTCTGAATCAAGACTTGCTGTAGGTTCATCAGCTAAGATAATTGCCGGATTATTGTAAAGAGCTCTAGCAATAGCTAATCGTTGTCTTTCTCCACCTGATAAGTCTTTGGGTAATTTATTTTCTAAATGATCTATTCCTAATTCTTTAAATAGAGATTTTTGATCTTGAAGTGTTTGTCTTTTTTTCTTATTTATTCTATCAACTAGTTCTAACTGTTGTTTTGCAGTTAAAAATGGAACCAAATTAGATGCCTGCAGAACAAAACCAATATCGTTAAATCGTAACTTTGACCTTTCTTTCTCAGATAAATTAGTATAATCTTTTCCATTAATAATTATTTGACCTTTAGATGGAGTTTGTAAACCTCCAGCTAATGTTAAGAAAGTTGATTTACCTGAACCTGATGGACCGATAATCGCTATAAATTGCCCTGCTTCTATTTTAAAATTGGTTTCTTTCAGAGCTTCTATCTCTTTATTTCCATCTTGATATGATCTAGTTACATTTTTAAATTCTAATACATTCATATGATACCTATCCTATTGCTTTTAATGGATCAATTTTTCTAATAGCTAAAACAGAGAATAATGTTCCAACTAATGAAAAAATAATCAAACTTACGAAGATAATACTGTAATAAAGTCCGTTTCCTAAAAATGGTACTGCTGATGGTAATATAAGCGATGTTGCCCATGTTCCGACCAAACCTAGTATACTTCCAACTAATGAAAGTAAAAATGTTTGCGATAAAACAGAGGTTCCAATAATTCTATTTGAAATTCCTTGGGCCTTCATTATACCAAAGATAGGGGTTTTCTGAATAGTAAGTACATACATAAAAATACCTATAATAATAGCGGAAATCACTATTAGGAATCCTATCATTAGTCCAAATGTTAAGATTTGAGCACTATATCCAGGTAATTCATTAATAAAATCTTTTACACTAACTTTTTGAAAAATAGAGCTGTCGTAATCCTTTAATTCTCCTTTTATTACAAAAGCATTAATTATAGGGTTATCGATTGATTTATTATTACCGTATTTCAGCACTTGAAAATCATTAATATTCATATATACTACAGAAGCAACATTAAATCTTGATTTTTCCGTGTAACCTACTATTTTTAAATCAATATCTGAGTTTGCAGTTTTAATAGTATCTCCTATAGAATACCCTTCTTTTTCAGACAAACTTTTTTCAATAACAACTTCATTTTTAGATTCAAAAGTTCTACCTTGAATTACTGGGGGTATTAAAAAGCTTCCATTTTCAACTCCAAAAATACTGACTTTTTGTTTAACATCCTCATTTAAATTCTTTTTAGTGATGGCTACTGTAACCATCTGACTAAAAGGTTCAACATTATCCGCAGATAAAGATTCTTTATCTGATAATTTCAGATTAGATAAACCAATAGTTTTATTTGCTTCTGAAGAAAGCAATACCGTATCTGCCTTCCAATGATCAATTGAAGATCTATTCTGATCTATTAATCCAAAAGCTAATCCAGATAAGAAAAACATCAAATAAGAAACTAGTGTAAGTAATCCTACAATAAGACTATACCTGAGCTTAGCATCCTTTATTTCATTAATAGCTAAAAACATTTTTTCTCCTTAAAATATTAAATTTTTATTCATAACTAATAAATTCCTTTGTACTAAGCATATAAAATAAAACTTGTAAAGTCAAATTATTAAACTATAATAGGTATTTATTAGAACTATTTATGTTTTTTAAATTTTTTCTACAAATAGCCAAAAGAGACCTTTAGACTTTCTAAAGACCTCTTTTATTAACAATAAATTTATTAAATTATTTTTTATTAAGCCAACTAGTTACTATGTTAGCAATATCGATAGGATGATTCATATACATCTCATGACCGCAATTTTTCACTAATTCAACATGAAAATAATTTGGAAGTTTATCTAGTGATATCTTTCTCCATTCAGGTTTTTCCTTATATGCTGAAGCTATAAATAATACATCTTTTGATTCTAAATTTCTTTAGTATGATTTAATTATTCGGCTTAATTTAAGTAAATAAGAAACTTTCTCAAAATCTAAATCTAATTCAAATTTGTCATATAAAACTATAAATTTTCTATAATAACAAAAAAAATCGAAGTTAATTTCTTAACTTCGATTCCAAAATATTACTCAATATCCCTAGAGTAACTTTGATTATATCTAATAATATACATAAATGTTTGAATTTACTATATTATTTTCCCCTATACTACCTTTAAACTTATTATACACCTCTTACTGATTTTCTGCAAATGATTAATTAAAAATAGTACGTATTTTTTAATAAAATTAAAAAAAATAATGATTTTACGCTAAAAATACATTATTAATACATATAATGAATTGAAACTATAAAATATCTCTAAGAAAATATGAACATTATGTAAATCAATATTAAATATATAAAAAAAGCAAGGTGAAATTCACCTTGCTTTATGTGTTTCAATTCAATTATTATTTAACGATTGAAGTTACAACACCTGAACCTACAGTACGTCCACCTTCACGAATTGAGAAACGAGTTCCTTCTTCGATCGCGATTGGAGAAATAAGTTCTACGTTGATTGATACGTTATCCCCAGGCATTACCATTTCAGTACCTTCTGGTAAAGTAACTACACCAGTTACGTCAGTAGTACGGAAGTAGAATTGAGGACGGTAGTTTGTGAAGAATGGAGTGTGACGTCCACCTTCTTCTTTAGATAATACGTACACGTCAGCTACGAATTGAGTGTGTGGAGTGATTGTTTTAGGAGCTGCTAAAACTTGTCCACGTTCGATGTCTTCACGAGCAACACCACGTAATAATGCACCGATGTTATCTCCTGCTTCAGCGTAATCTAATAATTTACGGAACATTTCAACACCTGTTACAGTAGTTGAAGCTGGTTCTTCAGTTAATCCAACGATTTCTACTACGTCTCCAACTTTAACTTGTCCACGTTCAACACGTCCAGTAGCAACTGTACCACGACCTGTGATTGAGAATACGTCCTCAACTGGCATCATGAATGGTTTAGCGTTATCACGTTCTGGAGTTGGGATGTACTCGTCAACTGTTTCCATTAATTCTATGATAGCTTTTTCTGCATCAGCGTCACCTTCAAGAGCTTTAAGAGCAGAACCTTTGATTACTGGTAGTTCATCTCCGTCAAATCCGTATTCAGATAATAGTTCACGAACTTCCATTTCAACTAATTCTAATAACTCTTCGTCATCAACCATATCACATTTGTTTAAGAATACAACGATTTTTGGTACTCCAACGTTACGAGATAATAGGATGTGCTCACGAGTTTGAGCCATTGGTCCATCTGTAGCAGCGATTACTAAGATAGCTCCGTCCATTTGAGCAGCACCAGTGATCATGTTTTTAACATAGTCAGCGTGTCCTGGGCAGTCTACGTGTGCGTAGTGACGGTTTGGAGTTTCGTACTCGATGTGAGAAGTGTTGATTGTGATACCACGTTCTCTTTCTTCTGGTGCGTTATCGATTGAAGCGTAGTCTTTAGCTTCTCCACCATAAGTTTTTGCTAATACAGTAGCGATAGCTGCTGTTAAAGTAGTTTTACCGTGGTCAACGTGACCAATTGTTCCAATGTTAGCATGTGTTTTACTACGGTCAAATTTTTCTTTTGCCATTTTAAAAATGTCTCCTTCAAGTTAATAAAATTTTAATTTTTTAAATTAGTCACATAGCATTCTATGATAACTATATTTTATAATGTTACAACGAAAATTGCAACTATAAAGAATAATTTTTATTATCCTTTATTTTTTTTGATAATTTCTTCAGAAATTGATTTAGGTACTTCTTCGTAGTGGTCGAATACCATTGAGTAAGTACCACGTCCTTGAGTTGAAGAACGTAGAGAAGTTGCATATCCGAACATTTCAGATAATGGTACTGAAGCACTTACTACTTGTGCGTTACCACGAGCTTCCATACCTTCAACACGTCCACGACGTGAAGTGATGTCTCCCATGATATCTCCTAAGTATTCTTCAGGCATAACAACTTCAACTTTCATGATTGGTTCTAAGATTACTGGGTTACATTTTTTAGCAGCTTCTTTAAGAGCTAATGATGCAGCAACTTTGAACGCCATTTCAGATGAATCGACATCGTGGTATGATCCATCGAATAATTTAGCTTTAACGTCGATTAATTCGTATCCAGCTAATACCCCATTTGCCATAGAGTCTTTTAATCCTGCTTCTACTGCTGGGATGTATTCACGTGGAACTACCCCACCAACGATAGCATTTTCGAATTCAAATCCTGCACCTGGCTCATTTGGAGTGAACTCAATCCATACGTCCCCGTATTGTCCACGTCCACCAGATTGACGAGTGAATTTACCTTGTACTTGTGCAGCTTGTTTGAATGTTTCACGGTAAGATACCATTGGAGCACCTACTGTACATTCAACTTTGAATTCACGACGCATACGGTCAACGATGATGTCTAAGTGAAGCTCACCCATACCTGCGATGATAACTTGTCCAGTTTCTTCGTCAGTTCCAGCACGGAATGTTGGGTCTTCTTCTTGTAATTTTTGTAAAGCTGTAGACATTTTATCTTGGTCAGCTTTTGATTTTGGTTCAACTGAAAGTTGGATAACTGGTTCTGGGAATTCCATTGATTCAAGAATAACTTCGTTTTTCTCGTCACATAATGTGTCCCCAGTTGTAGTATCTTTAAGACCAACAGCTGCAGCGATATCACCAGCGTAAACTTCTGCGATTTCGTTACGAGTGTTAGCGTGCATTTGTAGGATACGTCCTACACGTTCACGTTTACCTTTAGTTGAGTTTTTAACGTATGAACCAGATGATAAAATACCTGAGTACACACGGAAGAAAGTAAGTTTCCCTACGAATGGGTCAGTCATAACTTTGAAAGCTAATGCTGAGAATGGCTCTTCATCAGAAGAGTGTCTTTCTACTTCTTCATCAGTGTTTGGATCGATACCTTTAATAGCTGGTACGTCTAATGGAGATGGTAAGTATTCTACTACTGCATCTAGCATTGGTTGTACACCTTTATATTTGAAGGCTGATCCACATACTACAGGGAAGAATTCTACTGATAAAGTAGCTTTACGAATAGCAGCTTTAAGCTCATCTACTGTAATTTCTTCTCCACCTAAGTATTTTTCCATGAAGTCTTCATCGAATTCTGCAACAGCTTCGATAAGTTTTTCACGGTATTCTTCAGCTTGATCTTGGTATTCAGCTGGGATTTCTTTTTCAACAAGATTTTCCCCAACGCTACCTTCGTTGTAGATAGCTTTCATCTCAACAAGGTCGATTACACCTTCGAATAAATCTTCAGCTCCGATTGGAAGTTGAATTGGGTGTGCGTTAGCTTGTAATCTGTCGTGGATTGTTCCTACAGAATATAGGAAGTCTGCTCCTGTTTTATCCATTTTGTTAACGAATACGATACGAGGAACTCCATAAGTTGTAGCTTGACGCCAAACTGTTTCTGTTTGTGGTTCAACACCTGATTGTGCATCTAATACTGCTACTGATCCATCAAGTACACGAAGTGAACGTTCAACCTCAACTGTGAAGTCTACGTGTCCCGGTGTATCGATGATGTTGATACGGTGGTTTTTCCATTGAGCAGTTGTTGCAGCAGATGTAATAGTGATACCACGTTCTTGTTCTTGTTCCATCCAGTCCATTTGAGAGTTACCATCGTGAGTATCTCCGATTTTGTGGATTTTCCCAGTGTAGAACAGAATACGCTCAGTAGCAGTAGTTTTACCTGCGTCGATGTGAGCCATGATACCGATATTACGAGTATCTTTTAAAGAAAATGCTCTAGTCATGAGTCAATTTTCTCCTTTCATAAATTTTTAAATGTTTTGAGTAATTTGTCTTTTATAGTGAAAAACTCAAGCTATAAAATAGCTTGATATTCACCCTATAATTACCAACGATAGTGAGCAAATGCTTTGTTTGCTTCAGCCATTTTGTGAGTATCTTCACGTTTCTTAACAGCTGAACCAGTATTATTTGCTGCGTCTAAAATTTCATTAGCTAAACGTTGTTCCATAGTTTTTTCTCCTCTTAAACGAGAATAGTTAACTAACCAACGTAGACCTAATGTAGTTCTTCTTTCAGCACGTACTTCTACTGGTACTTGGTAGTTAGAACCACCAACACGACGAGCACGAACTTCAAGAACTGGCATAATGTTGTTTAATGCTTCTTCGAAAACTTCCATAGCATCACGTCCTGATTTTTCTTTAATTAAATCAAATGCTGAATATAAAATTCTTTGTGCTGTACCGCGTTTCCCATCTAGCATTAATTTGTTAATCAATTTTGTAACTAATTTTGAGTTATAAATTGGATCTGGCAAAACGTCACGTTTTGCAACTGGACCTTTACGTGGCATAGTGTCTGCCTCCTTTCACGAATTCTTTTTATCAAATTTTTATCTTATATTATTTTTTCTCTTTTGGTTTTTTAGCACCGTATAGTGAACGTCCTTGTTTACGGTCGTTAACTCCTGCAGTATCTAAAGCTCCACGGATGATGTGGTAACGTACCCCTGGTAAGTCTTTTACACGTCCTCCACGAATAAGTACAACACTGTGTTCTTGTAGGTTGTGTCCGATACCTGGGATATATGCTGTTACTTCGATTTGGTTTGATAAACGAACACGTGCATATTTACGTAAAGCTGAGTTAGGTTTTTTAGGTGTCATAGTCCCAACACGAGTACAAACTCCACGTTTTTGTGGTGAAGAAATGTTAGTTTCTTTCTTTCTTTGAGAGTTGTAACCTTTGTTAAGTGCTGGTGAATCTGATTTTGATACTTTTGATTTACGAGGTTTACGAACTAATTGGTTAATAGTTGGCATTTTCCTGATTTCCTCCTTCCCTTGATACTTTTTTTATGATTCACCTATCCAGGTGTATCACATTTTTAAATTTTTTATAAGCCATAGTGGCTTTACACAGAGTGCCGTAACACTCACGTACTAAATAATACCACTTTTATTTTTTCTTGTCAACACTTTTTTAAAATTTTTTTATATCTTTTTTAACTTGCTATTATCACGTTCTATTTTCACACTTAACCAGGTGTATCATTTTACTAATATAAATAAACACTTCCAGGTGTATCACAATAGTACTTTTAATAAACTATTCCAGGCGTTTCGTTTCCAACTTTAAAATTTTTTATTTTTATAGAAATAATTAAATTATACTCTTGTTGATTAAAACAATTACAAGTATAATATAACTATATAAAGATATATGGAGGGATGTTTATGATAGAAATTAAAAATCTTACCGTGCAATTTGACACAAAGTATGCTGTTGATGATTTAAGTTTTACAATCAATGATGGGGAGATATTCGGACTTATCGGGCATAATGGAGCTGGTAAGTCAACTACAATCAAATCTTTGGTTAGTATATTAGAACCTACTTCTGGAGAAATTTATTTCAATAACCTACTTTTAAAAAGTAATAGATTAGAATGTAAAAGACAAATCGGCTATGTACCTGATTCACCTGATATGTTTCTTACATTATCAGCCTTTGAATATTGGTCATTAGTCGCTAGCATATATGAAATCGATAATAAAACAAGAGATGATATTCTTAATAGGTACTGCAAATTATTTAATATGGCAGGAGTTGAGCAGCAAGAAATTAGTTCTTTTTCTCACGGTATGCGACAAAAAGTATTCGTAATTGGTGCACTATTATCAGAACCTAAATTCTGGATCATGGATGAACCGATGACTGGATTAGATCCGCAAGCTGCATTTGACTTGAAAAACTTAATGAAAGAACATGCCACAAAAGGAAACAGTGTTCTATTCTCCACTCATGTCTTGGAGGTCGCTGAACATCTATGCGATAGAATAGGTATCCTCAGTAAAGGAAAATTGGTATTTATCGGTACACTTAACGAACTTAAAGAACAATTCGAGGGAGATAGTTTAGAAGAAATTTATCTTAATATAGTAAAAAATTCAAATTCAAATATTTTAGGTGGTGATTAAATATGAGATTCAATGTAATTAAAGAATTATTCTTAACGAATCTTCTTTATAGTTTTTCACCTCAAAGAATAAAATACAGAAAAAAATTCAGTGGAAAGAGCGATATAAGACATAATCTTTTTAGAAATGTTTTAATGCTTAATTTTTTCAATTTCTTACATATTTTATTTTTATTTTCAATATTTTCTCGTGGTTTTAACTTTTCTGGACCGGGATATCGAAATATACTTTTCTTTATTTTATTAATGGTGTTTATTCAAATTTTAAATAATTTTACCAATATGTTTTATGAAAGTGATGATACATTGGCAATTATTCATTTACCAGTTACAGGGGCTGAAATATTTTTTAGTAAATTGTTCACTCTACTTTCACTAGTTATAAGTAATTTTATTCCATTAATAGTTATAAACTTGATTATTGGATTAAATGCAGAGTTTTCAATTCAAAAATTTTTCTTCGTATTAGTATATAGTTTTGCATTTATCATTACTTTAATATGTTCTATTATGACACTACTTTCATTTATTACTTATATCCCAAATTTTAAGAAGAATAAAGGGAAAGTTAATGCAGCTACAATATTAATTGTGTTGATATTCTTCACAGGATACATATTTAATTTTGCTCATGCTTTTAAAAGTTTTGATTCTGATTATTCAGGAGATTTATTTTTAAATATACTCGTATTAGATATTTCTAAGACTTATACTTACTTAATAGTAGCTATTATCTTAGCACTTATTTCTTTCTTTACTACATATATATTTGTAATAAGAAAATATATGAAAGACTTATATAGAATATCTGGTAATACATACACATCTAGTTCTAAAGCTGTAAAAATCAAAGAAAATGCTAATAGTACATCAACTACACTATTTTCTAAACTAATTAAGAGAAATTTAAAACTATTGTTAAACAGTACAATTTCGACAACTGTATTTACTAATCTTATAATTACACTTGGTATATTTGTAATTCCAATTATAGAAATTAGAAAGCACGGGGGTATTACACTACCATCTATATTCTTTCCAGTAGCTATGACTATAGGATTTACATTAGCATTGTACATTAATTCTAATCCTATGAATTTTACAAGTATAGCAATTTCACTAGAAAAACAAGATTACTATTTTTTAAAATCTCTTCCATTAGATTTTAAAAAATACCTAAGAATTAAATTAGCAATCGCCACTTGTTTACAACTTGGTTTTGGATTACTTGCTCTGATTATGATGTTAATTATAACTAAAACACCAATTTTATTAGCAATTGTAACAATAATATCTTATATTATTTCAAGTATTGTTTTTTCATTCTATAGTTATACAAGCGACTATAAAAAATTATATCTAAACTGGAACACTATCACAGATTTAGCTAATCGTAGTTCGATAAATCAGGTACTATTAACTATTTTAGCATTTGGAGTTATTTTATTATTAGTACTACTTAATGTCGTGACTTTCTTCTTAATTGCTATGTTGCCATCATCAGCACATATATTAGGTATACTATATTCTCTAATATTAATAATACTATTAGTTTTTGCAACAATAAAATTAAGAAAAAATGTATTTGATAAAATATATTCATAAAAAGTATAGCGAGAGGGACTCAACAAAATCGATTCTTGAGTCTCTCCCGCTTTTATCTTATTCTATTCCCCTATAATAATCACTATCTATTTCTCTATAAGGAGCTATATCCTGAACGTATTCTAATACTCCTTGAAATTCACCGTTTTCATCATATACACCTGCATAAGTGACATGAACAAACTTCCCTCTTGATTCTGATTTAAACCACATTTCGTACTTATCTTTTTTTCTATCACGCAAGTTCTTCATTATAGTTTTAACTTTTTCTAGGTACTTAGGTGGATGACATAGTTCTACATTTCTACCTACTTGACCTGGTGTGCGTTTAAAAATCATCTCGTCTTCTGAACAATGATTATTATAATATTGGAAAACTTCATCTTTATTTACGAAAGTAATTTCCATCGGAAGATGATTTAAAATTAAATCAATTTGATCCAATGATAGATATCCATTTCCAATTTTTTGTGGAACATCTCTTTTTAGATTTTCTTCTTTACCTTCTTTTGGTTTGTAGGTAATAGTGAATTCTCCTTCAGGTGTTTGAATTACTTTTGTTAATTTCCCTTCGCTTA
>CALIWM010000209.1:0-3246 GCA_938046645.1 uncultured Gemella sp.
AAAGGTCATTTTGTTTAAAATCCCTGAATTGACTTTATCAGTTATTTCTCTAATGATTTTTTGTTTTTCAATATTGCTAACGTGGTCTTGGATTGCTTGTTCTGTTGCTTGTTCTAGTTTTGTACTACGATAATTTTCATAAATACTGCCTGATGGTGGGAATTGCTTTCCTTTCACATTCAAACGTCCTGTTGGTGTAATCTTTTCAACTTTAGCAAGTGTTTTCGTGCTCCCTAAAACACCTTTTGAACTAACTATAAATACCTTATCACCAACTTTTAGGTCTCTTAGCCAACCTTTTCTCTTATCTTTTGATTCTGTCATTGTTTTTCTCCTTATCTCATTAGATTCTTTTCGTGTACTGAAGCTTGGTAATGACTAAGCTTCCTTCAACAATATTATCTGCGTGAGAAGTAGTAAGAAGGTCTAGCACTTCCTGTTTAGTTTTACTACCTTCAAATTCAGTACGTTGATGTGCGATTTTTCCACCAGATTTTATGTTGTATTCGTACTCAACATATGTCTGCATCTTTAATCCTTTTGACATTTTATTTATCCATTTCTTTTTATTTATAGAATAATTTTATTATATAAAGAGGGAGTTGTCAAGTTAAAACAGCAAAATACGGTTTTTGGTTATGGATTTTTCTTGTTGTTTTTCCCTACTTGAGTAGTCAAGGATTCTTTCAAACTCCAAAGAGGTCATACTTTTTGTAGCATATTCTGAAAAGAAATAAGCTAATCGCCCTTTTAGGTCGTGGATTTTATCCCAAGTGGTTTTCTGTTCCATTGCTATTCCCCAATCTATCAACTTCCCATAATAAAATCATTCACTTCTTGATGACTAGTTCTATCAAGGAGGATTCGTCTTAACCCTTCAGGAGTATCAAAAATAACAGTCCCATCATTCATCATTGCTTGAATTTTGTGCATTGGCAACTCATGTTTTAGACCATTTATATCCGTCACTGTTTTATAGACTCTATCTTTACCCATTATTCTCGACCTCCAATTTCCTTGCTGATATAGATACAAACAAATTTCATTATCTTACCTCACTTTACCACACTTAACATTTGCTCTAGCTCTTTAACAATACGTTTTTGACGATTGCCACTACGTCCAACTGAGACGGAGTATTCATATAGATTTTGCATACTACCTAGTTCTTCTTCAAGTTGTTCTTTGATAAGTTGTTTAGCCAATGCTTCATCATCAACCAATAAAAATTGACCTTTTTCCATCATTGTATTCCCAAGACCATCAAAATATTCTTTTTTGATAATCATACCTTTGTGCGCCGAACACCAATCAATATCTTCTGTAACTTGATATTGTTTAGGGGTTTCTTTCACTTCAATTGAACCATATACCCAAGCGAAGCCCACACTACGCTCTTTAATCCCACCAAAATAGATGTTGATAATTTCCATCATTGTTTTCTCCATTTGTTTTGTTTGTATAATAATTATATTATATAAAAGACGGTTTGTCAACATGAATTATTGAATATTGTTGTCAAAAAATTAAAAGACGATTCCCATCTAGGGAGTCACCTTTTCCTTTTTCTCTTCAACTCATAACGTGAATGCTTCTCAAAAGTTCCTAGCCATTCGTCATCATTCAGAACTGGCTTGGACGGATAACCTCCAAGAGTTAAATACTCTTCCTTGAACTCTTTGTTCATATCACTAATATATTCTCCCACGAAGATTCCTTGAGCACGAACCAATTCTGAATTTAAAGAACCATTCCATTTTATTAAGCAATCACCATATCCATTCAACTTTGTGGCTTCTAAACCTCCTGTGAGGATTTTGCTATTTTCTTCATCATACGTTTTGAGAGCGATTATGGTAGGACAATATGCGAGGAGTTTTGTGGAGAGTTTTCCTTCTGAGAAACTTCTAGCAGATAAAATCATATGAACGCCTGCCTGTTTTCCTTTTTCACCAATGGTTGTTAAAATGGTTTCCGCTTTTGTAGCATCCATCCATTCAAGCTCAACTACATCATCCACTACAACTACGATATAGGGGAGTTGATTTTTCGAGAAGCATGGTGGTATGGTTTCGTATGAATGTGAAGAGGTGTAGAGAGAATTATATGATAGGATATCCTGAACTTCAGCTTCAGCGAATAACTCTAGTCTTTTATAGATTTCATCTGTGAGTTTTTCTAGGGTGTCGAGGAAGAGCTGACTATCACTATCCATACCGCTATCCCATAAGAATGGGCTGCCTTTATACTCTAAGTAATCTACTTTATGGCAATCATGGAATAAGAATTTTACTTTGTCTGGGGTATTATGAAGCATAATAGACAGTAATAGCTGGTGCATCATCTGATTAATGCCAGAACCTGTAGCAGAACCACTTACCATGAGATGGGGAGCTATGGCGAGGTCTTGGATTTGGGGATTACCTATAGCATCATAACCTATAAACACGGCTAAAGAGGGTAGGGATGGTTTTGTGGGTTTTGAACGTGAGAATAGAGATAAGATAGATTGAGATTTCGTTTGATTGGGCATATTTTGTCTTCCTTTCCTATTCTGTTTCTAAAAGCTCTTTAATACGGTCTCTCTCTTTTTCCATCCATTTCGCAACATGTCCGTGCATAGGGATAACCTCTTTAATAATAAGGTCAACGTATTTTTCAGGATATTCCATGATAGAATTTAAAAATGGCAATTCATCACAAGTTTTATCTTGTTCTTTAGCAATTTCAATATATACATCAGTTAGCTTATCAATGTCAAGGTTTCTTTGTGCAATACCATACTCTTCGTTGTCATATTTGTTATAGCGAGTTTTTCCCCAGAAATCCAATATTTTTTTCAGTTGTTTCCCATCAATTTTGGGTGCATTAGGTTGTATTGAAATGCCATATTGAATTCCTTCGAGCACAACCTCCGCTACACGGTCTTTATATTTACTTTGTTCCAGCATACAATTACGAATATATTTTTCTTGATTATGTTTCATTGAGAGATAAACATCATATTTATAACTTTTAATCGTTTTTCCATCAACACGAGAGCTGTCAGCATAATTACTCATCTAATCATTACCTTCCTTTTTTGGTTTTCGATAATACCATTATACTTCAACTTCAAAATAAAAAACACACACCCGTTGAGGATGCGTGTCTTTCTATCATATCATCCTGTGAAAGGGGAAATTTTATGAAAAAATCCACTAGTGAAGCGATAGGAGTTTGGGATGAAGCTCTGCCTTAATAAAC
>CALIWM010000210.1:0-6341 GCA_938046645.1 uncultured Gemella sp.
CTTCATTAGCTGCAGTAGTTGTTGTATCTACTTTTGCTTGAGCTTCAGTAACTTTAGTTTCAGCTGTTTTAGCGTCAGCTTCAGCTTGTTTAATTTCTGGACTTGTAACTTCTGATTTTGGAGTTTCAGCCGCAGGTTTAGTAGTTTCAGCAGGTTGTGGTGTAGTATCTGCTGGTTGAGATGCTACAGGTTGTTCTGTTGTTTCGGCAGCATGTGCTACTGCAGCTCCAGTAGTCGCAACACCGATACCAACAAGTACAGAGGCTACACCAACCTTAAATTTACGTAATGAATATTTTCTTTGTGTTGTCATAAAATAAATCCCCTTTTTCTAAAAAATAATAATGACTATGTTTCTAAATTGTTTGTTTTGAAGTTATAAACAGAGCTTTTAGAGACAATTAGTGTATTCATAACTTCTATTATACTAGAAGAAAAACTATAAAACAAGAACTTTGGGTAAGTTAAATAATTTAATACTTGTATAGTAAACTGGAAACGTAGAAATATTAAAATAAATATAATTATATAAAAAATGAATAAACTAAAAATGAAAAACAAAATGTAAACGTATTAATTTAATGTTTTTACTATATTGATGATTTTAATAAAAATATAAATATAACTCTTAATAAAAGTAGATAGTTATTAAAAAAATTAAATATTAAATTTATGTTACAAAAAAATATGTAAAGCTTGAAATATTAAATAATGTTATTAAAGAAAGTTTGATTTTAAGGTATATCTTCTATAGAAAAAAATATAAAAAGTATTAAATTTTTACAAGAATATATGTGCAATATAGATTTTTTCATCTGTACTAAATAAAAGAAAAATTCCAAAAAACAAGATGTTCGAATCAGGATTTTTGGAATTCTTCTAAAAATATATACTATTAATAATTTTCTTCTAGTTTTCTAAATTCATCTCTAGTGTGTTGAGGTAAACTCTTACCATAGTCCATCATAAGGACGATGTCTTTAAAGGCAGCTTTTGGAATAGCTAGACGTTCTAAGTCTTCAATACCGACATCTAGATTAATATCGTCTATATGATTTGATTTTAGTTTTTCTACAAAGTCAGGTTCTGCGACAAATGGTGAAGATAATCCGATCATATCTGCGTGTAGAATAGCTGCTTCGCATTTTTCTACAGTATTGATACCACCTGATGCGATTAATGGAATTCTTCCATTTAAGTGCTCGTAGACAACTTCGTTAATAAGGTGACCATGATGCGGGCCTTCTGCACGTACCGTATTTAGATAAATATTTTGTCCCCAGCTGGCAATTGCCATATATGATAGAGGGACTCTTTCTAATAACCAATCTGTAAGTTGATTGAATTCTTCAACTGTGTAACCAACGTCTTCTCCACGCGTTTCTTCAGGTGTTGCACGATAACCGAAGATAAAGTCTTTCGGTGCTTCTTTTTTAATCACTTCATATACATCTTCAAAAACTTCAAGGATGAAGCGCGAACGATTTTCTAATGTATCCACTCCGTACTCATCGTGACGTTCATTAGAGAAGGTAGAGAAGAATGTCTGTAGTAGAAGACGTTGAGCACTAGAAACTTCTAAACCATCGAAACCAGCTGCGATAGCACGACTTGCAGCACGTTTGTAATCTTCTCTTATTTTTTGTATATCTTCTATAGAAAGAGGATGAACGATATGTTCTACAGGAGAGTTAAGTTCCATATAGCTTGGACCAACAGCACGTTTATTAGTAGTAACATAGTGATTAGCGAAACGCCCAGCGTGTGTTAACTGAAGGATAGCTTTTGCTCCACCAGACTTCATAGCTTGCGCCATCTTTTTAAGGCCAGGTATGCATGCATCATCATGAATGCTAAAACCATATTCAAAAAGTTGACCTTCAAGATTTATATAAGCAGCTCCGGTAATCTGTAAAGGTGCGGTGTTTTTTCGTCTTTCGGCATAAAGAAGATCTTCCTCTGTAATGAATCCTTCTGCAGTAGAAGAGTTCGTAGTCATAGGAGAAAGAACGAAACGATTTTCTAGTTCTATTCCGTTAGCTAATTTAACAGGTGTTAATAATTTTGATTTCATAAAAAATACCCCTTTAAGTAATGTAAATAACATACAACTAAAACCAATATATAAGTGATAGGTAATGCAGTACTAAAAATGTAACAGCTACTAATTAATTTATGTAAATTTATAAAAGTTCAATAGATTAAATCACCATAATTTTTTTATAAAATTTTAAAGTAATGGTGTTAGGTGTGTGTACTTTTACTGAAAATGTGTTATAATAAATTCGTAGTTTCAGAAAAGGTTTTCTTACAATTAATTATATCAGATAATTTACTAGATAAAAAGATAAAAATAAATTTGAGAATAGATAAATTTTTTAATAACTCTGTAAAAAAATAGAGGACAGAAATTATGTAAATCTAAATAATATGTAAGAAGAGAGATAACTTAACCAAATCGATTTCTCCAAAATCTTGATTTTTGAGTTATTCCAAAATAAAAAATAAATGTAAAACATAAGAGGATAATAATATGAAACTTAGTATTTTAGATTATGCTATTGTAGATGAAGGAAAGACTGCGATAGAGGCTATAGAAGAGAGTACAGAACTGGCTCGCCTAGCTGAAAAACTAGGTTATAGTCGTTTTTGGATGGCTGAGCATCATCAGGTGCCTGCCTTAGCTAGTAGTAGCCCAGAATTATTAATGTTGCACCTTCTTCAAAATACAGAAAAGATACAAATAGGTTCAGGTGGAATAATGATTCCTCACTATTCACCGTATAAAATTAGCGAATGGATCAAACTTCTAAGTGCGCTGTACCCAAATAGGGTGAATCTTGGGATAGGGAATAATCCTGGGACTAAAATAGTTCAGAAGTTGATGAATACTACACCTATAACGAGAGACGAGTACAATGGTAGTTGTAGAGAATTACTAGAACTTCTTACAGGAACTGAAACACTAGTGCAACCACCGGAAGCAAAGGTAAGCCCTATGTGGTTATTATCTACTAGTGAAAAAAGTGCGAATCTAGCTGCGGAGCTAGGTCAAAACTATGTTTATGGTTTATTCTTTAATCAGGCTGTAGATTATATAGAAACAGCTAAAAGATGCTTAAATACTTATCGCACTAAAATGCGTGAACAACAGAAAAAACCACAAGATGTGGTTGCGGTATTTATTGCGATAGGGGAAGATGAACAGGAAGCGAAAGATTTAGTACGCTGTTTAGATGTCTGGCTTCTTGGTAAGAAAGAATTTACAGAATTTGACAGATTCCCTAGTATAAAAACAGCTAGAGAGTATGAGATAAGTGAAGAGGATATAGAAAAAGTAGAAAAAAATAGAACGCGCTTAGTTTGGGGTACGAAGGAAGTAGTAGTGGAAAAACTAAAAAATCTAGCAGCGGAATTCGAATTAGAAGAGTTGATGTGCATACCTTTAGTACCAACAATAGAAAGAAGAAAATATATTATTGAGACTTTAGCAAAAGAGCTAATGGAAAAAGAGGAGAAAAATTAATGACTTGGAAGGCGATAGAGTTAGAAGAAAACAATGCCGAAAAATTAGCACAGTTAATAGAAGAAGCTGAGGCGATAGTCATAGGAATAGGAGCTGGAATGTCGGCTGCTGATGGATTTACTTATATTGGAGAAAGATTTACGAGTAACTTTAAGGATTTTGTTGAAAAATATAAATTTTTAGATATGTTACAGGCTAGTCTATTTGACTTTCCTAGTTCACAAGAATATTGGGCGTTTCAAAGTCGTTTCGTCTTACTAAATTACTTTGATCAACCTGTAGGTGATAGTTATCTAGCGTTGAAAAATATTCTAAAGGATAAAAATTATCATATTATTACGACAAATGCCGATAATGCCTTTGATATTGCGGGTTATGATATGGATAAAGTCTTTCATATTCAAGGGAAGTACGGGCTTATGCAGTGTAGCAAACATTGTCATGCGAAGACGTACCAAGATGAAGCATTAATGCGTAGGCTGGCTATAGAACAGGAGAATATGGAAGTTGACTACAGATCTATTCCACTATGCCCAGAATGTGGTGCACCGCTTGAGGTCAATAAGCGTAACGCTGAAAAAGGAATGGTAGAAGACCCAATCTTCTTCGAACATCTTGATAAGTACAATGAATTTTTAGAAAATAATCGTGATAAGAAAACATTGTTTATCGAAATAGGAGTAGGGTTCACAACACCTCAGTTTATAAAATATCCATTTTATAGAGAATTAGATAAAAATCCTAATGCGTTAATGGTTACTATGAACCAGAAGAAATATCAATTCCCAGAAAGGATTGCTTCTAGAGTATTGTGGTTTAATCAAAATAGTAAGGACTTAACTTTAAAAGTTGAAGAATTGCTGGAAAATAATTAGCTATAAATCACTACATGGAGAAAACAATTCTCTAGACTTAGTTAACATTCTAAAATAACAAGTTATTAAAAATAAAAGAGTATTTCCTAGGAAATGATTTATAGTAGTTTAATATCACTTTATGTGAAAATAAATTTAATATTAGCTAAAAAATACATTAACAAAAATTTAAAAATAAAGGAGAAAGAATTATGTATTTAATAGAACCAATTAGAAACGGAAAATATTTACCAGATGGAGCGCTAGTAATGGCGATGCAAGTTTACGTGCTTAACAATATCGATATCGATGAGACTGTAATCTTCCCATATTACTGTGAACCAAAAGTAGAAATCGGGCTATTTCAAAATGCTGAAACTGAAGTAAACCACGAATACATGAAAGAAAAAGATATTATTCTAGTTCGTCGTGATACAGGTGGTGGTGCTGTATACGTTGATAACGGTGCTGTTAACGTATGTTTCTTAATGCCAGGGGATACTGATGTGTACGGAAACTACAAAAAATTCTACCAACCAGCAGTTGACGTACTTCACAGTTTAGGGGCTACAGAAGTAGAACAAAGAGGGCGTAACGATTTAACTGCTCGTGGTAAAAAAGTAAGTGGAGCTGCGATGACATTAGTACGTGGTAAAATCTACGGAGGATATTCATTACTTCTTGATGTAAACTACGAAGCGATGGTTAATGCCTTAACACCAAACCGTAAAAAAATTGAATCAAAAGGTATTGAATCAGTAAGAGCACGTGTAATGGGTATGCGTGAACTATTGAAACCTGAATACCAAAACGTAACAATCGATGAGTTTAAAAACTTAATCATCTGTGGATTAATGGGAATCGAAGATATTAAAGATGCGAAGAGATATGAGCTAACTGATGAAGACTGGGCTGCAATTGAAAAATTAGCAGATGAAAAATACCGTAACTGGGATTGGAACTACGGAAAATCACCACGTTATAACTATAACCGTGATGCTCACCTTGCGATCGGAACAGTTGATTTCAGCTTAGAAGTTGAAGAAGGACGTATTACAAAAGCGAAAATCTACGGAGACTTCTTCGGAAAAGGTAACGTACATGATGTAGAAGAAAAACTTATTGGAGTAAGAGTAAAAGAAGAAGACTTACTTGAAGCATTAGGAAGCATTGATTTAACTCACTATTTCGGAAATGTAGAAGCAAAAGAATTAGTAGACTTAATCTTAAGCTAGTTTTACCAATTGTATGTAAAAGAGGTGTGAGTTTATGGAAAAATTATTAACTCCCATAAAACTAGCAAACGGTGTGCAGTTAGAAAATAGGTTCGTACTGTCACCAATGACGACAAATTCTTCTACAAAGAATGGAATTATCACAAAAGAAGACTTGGATTATGCATTAAGACGCGCCAAGTCAGCACCACTGCAGGTAACAGGTGCGGCTTATGTCGATGTTGATGGGCAGTTGTTCGAGTTTGGTTTTGGTGCACATGATGACAGCTGTATACCAGGACTTACTAAGATGGCAAGTGCGATGCAAGATGCTGGAGCAAAGGCTATTTTACAACTGACTTATTCAGGAGCAGGTGCTAATTACTACGGGGTGAACCATAAGGTTTATGGCCCTAGTAAGTTGAAGTTACACCTTCCGTTTGAACATGAGGTAGAAGAGTTGTCTCATGAGATGATCGATGTGATTAAACAAAAATACAAAGATGCTACGAAAAGAGCGATAAGCGCAGGTTTTGCAGGAATAGAAATATCAACAGCACAAAAATTAATGCTGCAGACGTTTTTCTCAACGGTATCGAATAAGCGCCATGATGAATATGGTGTAGATTCACTAGAAAATAGAGCTCGATTTATACTCGAAGTTTTTGAAGCGGTGTATGAAGTTATAAAAAACGAAGCACCTGAGGATTTTATTCTAGGATATAGAGCGACCCCGGAAGAAACGCG
>CALIWM010000211.1:0-2249 GCA_938046645.1 uncultured Gemella sp.
TACTATTCATCTTTGGTACAAGTAGTGTTAAAGGTTTCGCGACAATGTTACTATTATCAATTCTTGTCAGCTTTATAACTGCTGTATTTGGTACTAGATTATTACTTAGCTTATTAGTAAACTCTAATATCTTTAACAATCACCCAGGTTACTTCGGTGTTAGTAAGAAGAGTATTCATGAAACTAAGTTTGGTATAAATTCGCTAAACTTAAGTACTAAATTTGAATGGTTAAGCTTTACTAAACACATGAAGAAATTCTTTGCATTAAGTATTGCAATTATGATAGCGGGGTCTATTTCTTTAGGAATGAACAAACTTAACCTAGGAATTGATTTCTCTAGTGGTACACGTATTGATGTAGCTGCAAATACTGAATTATCAGTAGATAAAGTTCAAGAAGATTTAAACAATCTTAAAGTAAAAGACGAAAAAATAGTTTTATCACCAGATAAAAAACAAGCAACAATTCACTCTAAAGAGAGTTTTGGGCAAGAAAAATCAATAGAAATAAAAGAATACTTTGCTAAAAAATATGAAAAAGATGCAAACCTAAGTGTTGTATCTCCAGTAATTGGTAAAGAATTAGCTAAAAATGCATTATTTGCATTAATGTATGCTTCTATAGGTATTATTATCTATGTAGCATTTAGATTCGAATGGCGTATGGGACTTACGAGTGTTATCGCATTACTTCATGATGTATGTATCATCATTTTCATCGCGAGCTTATTACGATTAGAAATAGATATTACATTTATCGCAGCGGTACTAACAATTGTAGGTTACTCGATTAACGATACAATCGTTACATTCGACCGTATTCGTGAGCATATGCGTCATGAAAAAGTATTAACATCTAAAGAACAAATCTACAAACTAGTAGACGTATCACTACGACAAACATTAACGCGTTCTATTAATACGGTATTAACAGTTATAATTACAGTAGTAGTTATGTTATTACTAGGAAGTAGTTCAATCTACTCATTCAACGTAGCGTTACTTATTGGTTTAATCTTTGGTTTATATTCATCACTATTTGTCGCAGCTCAACTATGGGCGGTATTAAAAGTACGTGAATTAAACAAAAAAGGAAAAATCGAAGTTAGTGTACGTCAATCTCCAAAAGAGAGAAAAGAAAACGATAAAGTTTTAGTATAGTAATATATAGACTCAAAATTAAGGAGACTTAGTTTTGGGTCTTATTTTTCTTGCGTTTATTTAGTAAAAAGATTACAATTTGTGTTAGTAATTATTATTGATAAGAGTTTTCAATCTTTTGAGAAATTCGAAAATATATTAGCGACATAAAGAAACTATTTTATATAATAATAAATTACTATTTATATTCAATACTCAAAATCTCTAAACGGACAATTAAGATTTAATAAACTAGGTTTAAGATATAATAAGAATAGTATTTAGAATTGGTTTTTAAAATATTTAAGAAACTTTAGAAAATAAAATTTTAAAAATTTCGTAATTTATAAAGGGAATATAAGTTATTCATTGAAAAGAATGCCTATTTGTAGTATAATATGAAGCAGTATAAAGTGGTTTACTTAAATTACTTTATTCGTAAAATGTTTTTTTATTTTTATTCATATTATTTATAGAAATTACTTATTTACGTAAATTCTATAAATTAGGTTTATAACTATAGGTTTTAAAGGAGGTTTAACATGTATAGTAAAAACAATAAAAAAATGAATGATCAAAAACAACTTGAAAAAGTTAATCAATATGGGATTAAAAAATTCAACGTTGGAACAGCGTCAGTATTAGTGGCAGCTGGATTTGCATTCTTAGGAGGAGGTAACGCTTTAGCGAGCAATGATACTGCGGTAAACAATGCTAACGAACCAGCAAGTGAAACAGCAGCTACTACGCCTGCTAAAGAAGAAACACCTGCACCTACAGTAGCAAAAGCAAACAAAGCGAACCTAAGTGCTGCAATCGCACGTGTCCAAAATGCAATCGCAAAAGCGACTGTTACAGAAAAAACAGCTTCAGCAATTGAAGAAGGAAAAGCAGAATTAGCTAATGCTCAAGCTCTAGAAGCAAGTGAAACAGCTACACAAGGTGAAGTTGATAAAGTAACAGTAGCATTAAAAAACAGAGCTTTCGTATTAGAAAGTATGCCAAAAGCTACAGCTGATAAAAAAGAAGAAAAAGTAAATAAAAATCAAGATTCACGTAATGGACAAGCCATTCCAGGACAAGGTGAAAGCGGATTTAGAGCAGTAG
>CALIWM010000212.1:0-2249 GCA_938046645.1 uncultured Gemella sp.
CATCCAAATCCTCCACAATGTAGACCACATCATAGTCTTGGAACTCGTCCTTGGGAGCATTTGGATTTGTCCGCGAGCCAGAAATGGCGACAGCCTCGACTTGTAGCACTTTTGCAGTTTGCAAAATCACGTTAAACATCTCAGTTTCAGTTCTCATGGGAATACCTACCTTTTCAGTGTAGATTCTGTACATAGGGCAATCAAAGCAGACAAGGCTGATTCCTGCATGTCTCGAAAGATTAGACCGACCATTTCTAGAATAGTCATCTATTCACTACTCTGATCAGCTAAAAGTAGCTCTACTTATCCTTTTTAAATTTGAAACTTTCTCCATTAGTTGCAGAAATTCCGTCTGATGTAAATGGTTGATATTCAATAGTATTTTCATCAACTTTTTTTATCTGATGACGATTACCATTAGCATCAACAATGCTGAATTGATTCCCTTTTTTATCTTTTACTTCACCTTTTTCAGCAATTTTTTCCTTACCATTTAAAATGTTCCATTTACCTTGTTTTTCTTCAAAAACATAGGTGCCTTTTGTTTTTTCACTCTTCCAAGTACCGTTTAACCAAGCTTCCTGCGAAGAGCAAGCAGCTAGGATAAATACTGAAAATACAAGCAATGCCAGTGTATAGATTTTTTTCATAATAAAACTCCTAATTTTTTTATTTATTTTAAAATTAATTCCCTTTTTACCTTTTCTGATTTTCAGAAAAATTTTTTTGCTTTAAAACTACTTGCCAGAAAAACAAACGTTCGTTTTTTACTCAAAAAATACTCGCCAGATTTTCTGACAAACATAATTTGTTCCAAACAACTTTGTCAGAAAATCTGATGAGAGAGGAGAAATTTTTCGTCATTACATTGAATCAATAAAATATTCTTTAAATTGTGATAAACGTTGGTAATCAACCATCTTATCTGCTCTTGATGCAATACTACTCATTTCAGTCTGCTTAATAAAATCTATTACATCTGAATCTTCATCAAAATAACTCTCATCTTTTTCTAAAATAATATTTTTTGTTGAGAAACCACCACTTGATGTAGACCTTACTAAACTATAAACTTTTTTATTTAAAACTTCACCTTCAATTACAAGAAGTCTTGAGCCGTAATAAGAAAAATCATGGACCAGTTGTGCTGGACCACCAGCACCGTCTTTTCCAAAATAAGTAAACAATTTTTTACTCCTTGGTCTTTCCTTATCTGAAAGTATCGTTCCTGGTTTGATGTCTCCGATTTTTGCGAAATTTAAGATAACCCATTTAAAACTACAGCCATCAAAAAATAATTCTTTAAAAATATGACTGCTTTGTAAATAATGATTTTTAACATCCATTTTCTTAAAGACACTAACCATTTTTTGAAAATCATCTCTTTTAGATAATGAATACTCTTTCTCAAAAAGTGATTTAAATACTTCAGTTCCTGTATGGTTTTCAATAATATTAATTTTACTATCTATTGCATTAATCCAATTTAGAATCTTTTTTATTTCCTGATCTAAATAATTTTTATCTAAACAATTTAGAAACCAAAAAGTTGAATTCTTTAAAATACAATCTGAATCGGTAGCCCTATACTCATAAAGCACTGCATCATCTTCTTCTGTCACAAACCAATCCAAATTTGAAATATCAGGTGTCGTCACTTGTTTAATCGCTTCTAAAAGCTCCTGATGCTGCTTGCTATTTTGTTCCGATAATTCAGAAAATTTATCTCTAGTTTTTTCATGCATTTCAGAATGAGCTCCTAAATCAGACCGACTCATATGAGAAGCATCTTGAACAACGAAAGTCAGGTATACATTTAATTCATCCATCAATTTAGATGATAGGGAATCATTAAAATCTTGGGGTCTATCCTTTGTACTAAGGAAATCTTTAAACTTTTCATAACTGTTATACTTACTATCCAATGAATAGCGTATTCTAACAAGCTCTTCAAAAACTTGATTTTCCTTCCAGAATCTGGCTATACCATCATAACTCGGATTGTCGCCGTGTCTCTCCAATATATATTTTTCAAAATCGTTTACAGCTTTTTGAATTTTTTGGTGTTCTAATTTCTCACTTACCCCCAATCCATCTAACAATTTATCTAAATCTAATCCAGTTATACCAGATGCAAAAGATGCTAGTTTTTGTTTATCCATATATTATTCTCCTAAAACACCATCTCCCCACTCTCTTCTAGCGTAAACTTAACATTATCCTCAATCCACTTGCGACGTGGTTCGACC
>CALIWM010000213.1:0-5039 GCA_938046645.1 uncultured Gemella sp.
GTTGTGCAAATTTAGTAGGGTCTGTTAAATCTTTACGAACTTCAACAATCTTCTCTGTTACTTTTTCAGTCGTTTTCTTAGTGGCATTTTGAGCCACATCCTTAACTTTATGACCAGCCTCTTGCATATTAACAATGAATTTGTCTTTAGCATAGCCAGATTTAACATTATTAACGCCTTCTTTTACTGCTTTAGCTGTACTTTGTGCGCCTTGCTTCATACCATCAGAAACTGCATTTCCAATATTGATGTACGTCTTAGGGTCAAGGGTAACTTGTTTGGCTTTTTGCAATCTTGCTTCCGCACTCGTAAGAGCTTCGTCAACTGATTTACCAACTGCCTTGGCTGTATCAACTGGCTTATTAGTCCAGTGTACTCCGTCTTTTTTAGCTTCTTGAATGCCTTTTTGTTGGAAAGTTACGTACTCTTGAGTGATACGTTTCTTTTCTTCTTTACTTGCGTTAGGGTCTGACATAACTCGTTTATATTCTTCACGAATTGCCTTCTTATACGCTTTGTAGTTCTCAGAAGCCATATTTTTAGGGTCAAGAGATTTCTCTTGCTCTTTAGCAATTTTAGCATCCAGTTTTTGTTGATATTTAGAATCGCTATGTTCTGCGACAAGTTTTCCAAGTTTTCCAAGACTTTCTTTGTCTCTATCACGAATTTCTTCTCTAGTAAGAGGTTTCGTTGTTTTATCTTGTTTGTCATCATTGACAGAACCTTGTTCAGGTTTTGAATAAGTTCCTTCAGAACCCAGTTCTTTGGCTTCTACCGCATCCGCAGACATTCTACTTGCTGTAAAATTATTGCCCTCAACTGTTGCATTATCAGCTTCAATATCAACGTCTCCAAATTTCGGTTTATCACCTTCTTCTGGAATTCGATATTGATTTCTTACTCGATTTTCAATAGAATCATCTTCAGGTATTGGGTTTTCAGAATTATTTATGTCTACACCAACATCTTCAAATTCTTCTGACACTTTTCTAAACGCTCCCGCAACAGCCGTATCAAACTCAGGTTGTTGAGGTAAGTCAAGAGTCGCACCTTCAAGATTCATGTCTTCTGGATTTATAATTTCTGCCTCGATAGGTTCAACAGGTTTAACAAATCCGACATTATCATCTTCATCAACAACTGGCGCACCTGTACTCAAAGGTTTTCCTTCAATTACTTGAGGGTCATCCATATTGTCGTTCAGTCTGTCTAACTCTTTATTGAGTTCCATTTCTCTAGCTTCATCTTCTGTATATTCACGAAGTTCCTCATCAGAAGGAGTTTGACCGAACACTCCAAGTTCTTCACTGTCTTCTACCGCATGTGTCAAAGCTGGTTTAGCAAATGTCTGAACCATGTTACCAAATCCATTAAGATTTGTATTATCAATCTCTCCTGTTGGAAGAGGAAGACCGTCTGCTCCAACTCCTCCACCAAGAAGTCCACCAGCTCCTTGAGCCGCCAAATTAGCACCAATTCCTGCTCCTGCTCCAGTAGCCATCAACGCTACACCGCCAGCTACCATTGCAGTATCCTTGATTCCTTTACCAACTCGTTTTGCATCATCGACAATCTCGTCTTTAATATCAGAAGCGGATTTAACTCTTGCTCTTTGTTTCACTCTGTCAAAGAAACTTACACCAGCTCTTGAACCGTAGGCTTTTACACGAAGACTGTAGATACTTTCTTCAAACGCCATAGCCATGATGTACGGAATAACTAGAACAATAGATGCGAGCGGAATTTTAACCTGTTTCTTTCCAAATTGAGTGTTCATTATTGGGTAAGACATTACATAAAGAATGATTAACGCCATAATGAATGAATTATTGGCAAAGCCACCCAAAATCATTTTAGCTCCACCAAGAGCAATATTCCCAAATATATTTCCAGTATCTACATTCCCCAAAATATTAATCAAGTTTCTAACCCACGTTAATACCGCAGAAGAAGCTAGCGTTGCAAAGTTTATTGCTAGATAAGCAAAAAATTGGGACGATTTCAACACAATGAAATATACTAAAAATGTAAGACCACTAGCCATGTCTCCCAGAAATTGACCTTTTACAAAATGTGTAAATACTTTACCAATTGCTGTAAAGAATGGAAGTTTGAAAAACGTTCCTAAAACTATTAGTGAAATAACGCCAACTGCCAACCATGTAGAAGCGAAATAGTAAGTTCTATTAGCTAAATCTCCTTTACCAACATTTGGAATTGTAATGTTAGCAAAACTTACACCATCCCTTGCAGTTTGTTTTTTAGAAGCCGAATTGTCAGGAGTGGTTTGAACCCCATTAAAGTTAAGCGTTCCATCTTGGAGGTATGATTGTAAAAGAATGACTACACCTTGGTTACTAAATGAATAACCATTTGTTCCACCTAATTTTGTTATACCCTGATATTTATTTCTAATTGCAATATCGCGTGCGTTAGCTAACATGTAGTAAGAAAATTTCGATTCTGCCTCAAAATTTTGACCTCTACCGTCTTTGGCTTCTCCCTTAGCTTCAATCAGTTCATCAACAGACTTTTTAATCGTCTGTTTTAGCTCACTATTATCCATTGTTGTGAAACCAAAGTTCAAAGGTTCTCCACTGATATAATTTATAATTAGACTACTATTTGCAAGATTAGAAAATGTGTAATTATTGGCATTGCTATAACCAATTTTATTACTCACTCCATACAAATAAGAAGCAGGAGCATCCCATGTTACGCGCCTAGGTAACATAGCATTTGCGCTATTTGCATAAACGCCAATTCCTGTCCCAGAACCATGATAGTTAATTACACCTATTCGAGACGATTTATCGTTAAATATCTTACCTGAGTCATTTTCACCTAACATTGACTTTAATAGGTCTGGTAGTTTCCCACCTAATTCTTCTACTTTACTACTAGTCAATTCCTTGCCAGAGAACAGATGATTTACATAAGCGAAGTTTTTGTTCGCTATAGAGTTATATAAAACTTGCCCTGTAATGAGAGATGATAAATTTTTACCATCCTCAGATTCGGATGAGCTGATTCCAAACAAAGAAGAATTGACTTTCTGCTTTTGTACTATTTCTTGCAAACTTGTATTATCTACAAACAAATAGTTCCCACTTTGGGACATTAGGGAAGGGAGTTCGACTGTACCGTCTCTACTTCCTGCTGTAAATCCACGGCTTGCCAAATTCACATTCGTATCTTTTATTGTGTTCCCAGAGCTTAAATGTGAAGGAGCTATATCAGCCGTTTTTGAATTTCTAATAGCATTAGAATAGGCATCAACTGTTGAATACGTTGGATTTAATAATTCATCAAAAATTTCTGTAGCCTTACTTGCATTCGTGCTTTTCGTTTGACCAGAACCATTACCTTGTAGCAAATTCCAACGATAATTAATTTCTTGGTTTAATTTTTGGATGTTATCCTCACTTACATCGTAAGCGTCTTTCAACTCCTTAGTTTCAAGTAACCTTGAAGTTGTGTCTCCTTTCCTTAAAGGAGACATATTTAAATTTAAAGTTGTTGCAAATTTAGTTGTATTAAGTGTTATTTTATCTGAAAAGAACGAAACACTATTATAACTATTCTGAACACCTTTAAACCAACTATCAATTGTATTCGACACCCCGATAGCTACTGGTAATAAACCAAATATCGTAATTATTCTAAACAAAAATGATTTATTATTCGTCAAGAAGTTCCTGAAATCATGATTTCTGACACTCCACATCATTCGAATTACGCCAATCCCAACTATAAAGATAAACACAATTCTTCCAATGCCCATTAAAAATTCTGGGTTGACTCCAATACTTGAAGCTGTTGCATTGATAATCTGATTGAGAAAACCTTTACCATTTGTAAGTGATTTTTGCGTTTCATCAAACCATGATACAGGGTTTAGATTATTAATAGCATAGCCAATTGCTGAGATGATAGAGTTGGAAAAATCAAATAACGTTGCACCTAAGTGCCCCATTTTAAGCGAGAACGCTTGAAAAGATAATCCTAATGTGTTATCTACAGCTTTCCACAACCATTTCATAGCTCCTACAAAAGCATTATCAGGCTTTTTAGCACTTATAAAACTAAGTTCATATAGAGCCTGTATATCATTTGCCAATTGATTACTACTTGCACTTCCGCTATCGCCTTTAGGAGTACCTAAGTTACCGTACATAGCTCCACCCTTGTTGACATCGCTATTGCTATCGGAAACTAAATTTGCGTCTGTATACCGTACTAACTCCTTGAGAGATAGTTCATTTTTATCAATAGTACCATTTGGGGTTTGCCCCTTTGTAAAAAAGTAGCTTGCTAACAGACTTGGATTATCAACATCACCATCTAATGTTTTATCCGCTGGATAGTCTGTCAGATTCCAACCCGTACTTCGCTCTTCATCAGTGTTTTTCCCATTATCGCCACTGATATTTTCTTGTAATGCTTTAGCAATGCTATCATCAGCAGTTTCACTGTTTACATTGTATTCATCAGCATAAACCGTTTGAGGAGAGACTATGTTATTTGTTGGTGGAATACCGCTTAATAAACCTATTCCTACTAAAGCTAATGCTGAATAGAGAATTATTCTTTTCTTTTTCTTATGCTGGTTCAATAATAACACCTCCATTATCTACATCTACGTTTTTATAAACTGCACTATCTTCAGACATGTACATGTTAAACGTATAAACTCCGTCATATTCTACCATTTTTTCTAATATTTCATCATAAATCTCGGCATTGAATTCACGGTCTAGGTTACGTGCTCCACCTTGTTGAGCTTCTATTTCATTTACCCGTTTTGCTGAAATATAGTAATTAACATCTGTAGTATTAAACACTATACCTTCATTTCCGTGAGCAAAATCCTTTGGTTTTCTTGTACGAACATCTATTTGATATTTCTGTTTCAATTTCATGAGCATACTAGAGAGTTTAACTTCCCCAATCTCAACAAGCGTCCTTTGGTCGAGAGCTGTAAATGGAATAATCCTCTGGAAACGACCAAGAAATTCTGGTCTGAACTTAGTTTCCCC
>CALIWM010000214.1:0-3289 GCA_938046645.1 uncultured Gemella sp.
AAAAGAAAGCAGAAAATCCAATTACTGCTACTAAAACTGTCCTTGAACAGTTGACGTCTGAAGCAGAAGTATTGAACACAACTGCTTCAAACTTTGCGGATAAAAAAGCAGAAGATAAAGCTGGAAAGGAAGCTATCGCAAGTGCAGTAGCTTCAGCTAAGGTTCAAATCGAAGCTTCTAAGATAGCTTTATTATCAGGAGAAATCACTAAGCAAGAATTGGATGCCCAAGTCCAACGTATTTCATCTGCCATCGAAGCAGTCTACGCAGAGATGAAACGTGCAGGACACGTAGGTAAAGTTGAAGCGGTATTAGATGATGTTGCTACAAATAATAACAAATTAGTTGTTAAACCTGCGCAAATTACACCAGTAGCAAATTATAAACATGTTACAGAAGAAGAAATAGCAGAAATCATCCGTCAATTCCGTATTGCGAACCCTGATTTGACAGATGCTGATAAAATTCAAGTAAATGTTAATGGTAACTTAGTTGGAGAAACAACAGTTACTCTGGCAAATGGTCAAAAATTTACATTTCCAACATCAGAAGTAATTAAAGGGTATACAGCTAATCGTAATACTGAACAATTGAAGAAATCTATTAACTGGTTTGACTTTGGTTCATCTAAAATTACTTATACAGATGGAACAAAAGTAGGTGAGGTTAAGCACTTAGCTACTCCAGTTACTAAAGTTGTTAGAGACCGCTATGGTGTAGAGCAAACAGGGGTGTTTACGTATTATCGTGAAGTAACGTATCCTGATGGTCGTAAAGGAACAACTTTAGATGATGAATGGTTGAAAAATGGTCCAGCTCGTTACTCAAAACACTTCTATAGCAATGGAAACGTACAGAGTCAGAATGGACGTGTAGATAGTTCTAAAGGAGAATTTTTCGAAGCGCTTCAAGAAGGAATGAAGTTTACTGTTAAAACTTCAGTAGAAGGGTATGAATTAACAGCTACTGTAACATCATTAGCACCTAAAAATGTTGCAACAAATCCATTTAAAGATTCGAATGGTAAAGCTTATAACGTAATGAATCAAGATCAAAAAGCTACAGGTAGAAGAGCTGGAGATCCAGTTGATGTCGTTTTAGCTTATCAGGATAAGACTTATTCACACATGAAGCACGTGGGTCTATCTACTGATAATGAAGATGGTACCCCTCAGATGACCGCTTTCACTGCAGCTTATGACAGTGCCAATGTAGGGGTGAATTTCTCGCTTTCAGCTACTTATAATAGTCGTCCTGTTGCTGTTAATGCGATTGCGGTAGATGCTGAAGAAGCTGGAGAAATTGAAGTGCTTCAATTTGAGACAGATGGGACAAACTGGGAACAGTTTTTAGCACTAAATAAAAACCCTAAAGGTGGAAATGGTGTTGTCCCAATTAATTCAGAATTATTAGCAAGAAATAATAACTCATTTGAAAGACCTGGATATAAAAGAACAGAATGGTTAAGTACAGATAAAAATGGACATGTTTCTATGTATGGAACAAAATTATTTGGACCAGCATGGACTACTATTAGTAGTGGAAACGATTTGCCAGTAGGAATAAGTCAAAATGTTTCTAATTTGTCTATTTATATGAATACTCAAGGTTCTCAAGCGGGTACGATTGGATTTGTCATTTATGACGGGGGAGATGCTCCAGCCTCATATGGTTCAGCTCAACACTTCATTGGTAACCTTGTAAGAACAAACTCTGACGGAAGTAGCACGGTAGCTACTCAACCATATTTAGGTTCACAAAAAGGTGACCCTGATTTCCGTTCTACAGAAAAAGAGCCAAATGGAGCTTGGGTATTAGATGATTTAGTTAATACAGATAAATATGAAAAAGTTGAACTTAAGAGTGGAACTTCTACTGTTACAAATGAAAAAGGAGACACAGGTACTTATGAAGTTCAAAGGAACGGAAATACTGTTATCCGTAAAACAGATGGAACAACGGTTGCTCTTAGACAAGATGATATTTTAACAGTTTCTGATCCTACATCACATTTACCAATAAAAGGTGTCTTTAATAAAGCTGAAGGTGTCATTGGTGTTGGTGTCTTAGCTGATGAAGGAGAAGGTCAATTATTAGATCCAGCTGTGGCAACGACTTATGCATTACGTCAAGGAACTGCAAACGAATATGAGTTAAAAGGTGTCCGTGCAAATCCAGGGACTAATAATGAGAAAGCGTATATTCGTGGATGGGTTGACTTCAATAACAACGGTAAATTCGATTTATATGAAGCTTCTGAATTAGTAGAAGTAACAAAAGCAGGAACTTACACATTAAAATGGAAAAACACTCCTCAATTATTAGATACATCTGTTGATAATTTAGGTGTACGTTTACGTATCGCTTTAGATAAAGGAGATGTTGATTTACCAACTGGTGTTGCGTCTTCAGGTGAAGTAGAAGATTTCCAAACTCATGTAGTTCACCCACCTCGTGGAACAAAAAATGAAACAAAAGACTTCCAAGGTAGAGAACAAAAATTAGATATTCGAACTACTGAATTGTTTACTGCAACAGGTAAAACGGAATCATCAAAATATACAGCATGGAACCAAATGGAACCGACAGTTGCTCCTAAGTTTGTATTAACTGATTCAGTTGTTGCAAGTGAAGAACCTACAGCTAATACAAACGTGAACGTTGTAGATCCAGAAGGAACAACTGTTTATAAAGGGCCAGAAGTAGTAGTAAAAGATAAACGAGGAGATACTTTAGGTACAGCGATTAAAGTAGTAAACCCTGCAACAGGTAAAACAGAGTACTACTTATCCAAATATACAGAATATGATACTGCTGGAAATAAAGTTGGGGAATATACTTTAAATAAAGCTGGAGTAAATGGACAAAATATTAAAGATGCTTCAGGAAATTATCGAACAACGGTTGACTTTAAACCTGAAGCAGGATATGTAGGAACTGCCCGTGGAGCAGTTATTCGTGGTTGGGACCAAAACCGTAATTCAACGGGTTGGGACTTAACAGATGCAACTCTTAAAGAAGTATTAGCATCAGATCGATTAGCTGATAAGGACAAATTAACAGCAAATGTGAATAATGAATATAATGGTAATCGTACAATGGATGCGGTATATATTCCAACTGTTATTGACGTTCGTCCAGTAGGAGAAGATACTATTACTGAGGATGTTCAAGGTGCTACACAAAAATCTAATCCAACAATCCCTGTTTATGGTACTGTAGAAACAGTAACAAATGACAAAGTTGAAGATGTCAGGTATACAACTGATTATGTAATACTAGATAAAAC
>CALIWM010000215.1:0-1238 GCA_938046645.1 uncultured Gemella sp.
CTGAAGACTTAACTTTTGACCACGGTGTAGAATGTTGTGGTGGAGATGGTAGTGGTTATGCAATAAACGACTTAATCAAATACATTAAACCACAAGGAAGCTTAGTACTAATGGGAGTTAGTGAATATAAGGTAAATATCAATACACGTGATATCTTAGAAAAAGGACTAACGCTAATAGGTTCATCACGTTCAGGTAGAATCGACTTCGAGAAAGCTATTGAGATGCTTAGTAACAAAAAATTCGAAAGAAGATTCAAGAACATTATTGAACTTGAACAACCTGTGAGAAATATTAAAGACATTCATAGGGTGTTTATGACTGATTTAAATACTGCATTTAAGACTGTTTTCAAATGGGAAATATAATAAAGCTGCAATACTTGTTTAACTTCAAGTATTGCAGCTTCTATATTATTTATTTAATTCCTCTCTTACTACATTAAGAGCTCTTTCGATTACTATGTGCATATCATAATATTTATAGTCTGCAAGACGTCCACAGAAGATAACATCTTTACCTTTTGCTTCTTCTAAATATTTTTGATACATTTCATTATTTTTAGCATCATTAATTGGATAGTATGGTTCGTCTCCACGTTTCCAATCTACTGAGTACTCACGCGTAATAACTGTTTTTTCTTGAGTACCTTTTTCGAAGTGTTTGTGCTCGATAATACGAGTGTAAGGAACTTCGCGTTCTGTGTAGTTCACTACTGCATTACCCTGATAGTTTTCTTCATCTAGTACTTCATGTTCAAATCGAAGACTTCTATATTCTAATTCTCCATGTTTGTAATCGAAGTATTGATCGATCATTCCTGTAAATACTACTTTTTTCGCACTCGCTTCTAACTCTTCACGGTTTTCGAAGAAGTCTACATTTAGCTCTACTTCAATACCTTTTAACATGTTTTCAATAATAACATTGTATCCACCGATTGGAATACCTTGGTATCTATCGTTGAAGTAGTTGTTATCGAATGTGAAACGTACTGGAAGACGTTTAATAATAAATGGTGGTAATTCTGTTGCACTACGCCCCCATTGTTTTTCTGTATAACCTTTAATTAAAGTTTCGTATACATCAGTACCAATAAGTTTAATCGCTTGTTCTTCTAGATTTTTAGGTTCACTATCTTGCAGATGAGCTGTTTGTTCAGCGATTTTAGCTTTTACTTCTGCAGGAGTTTTAGTTCCCCATAATCCATAGAATGTATTCATATTAAAAGGTAGATT
>CALIWM010000216.1:0-6760 GCA_938046645.1 uncultured Gemella sp.
GTACCTGTATTTGGCAACTCTTTTTGACCTTCAACATATTTTGGTGTTGCTGGTTTAGCAGCTGTGTCAGTTGCTACTGTTGCATCTGCTTGAGCTGGTGCTGCAGGTTGTACAGGAGTTGCAGGTTTTTCTGCTTGTCCTGGTTTTGCTGGTTCAACAGGTTGAGGAGTTGGTGCAGTTGCTTTCTTATAGTGGTGGAATACTGTACCGTTCTCATCCCTTGTTGTTTTGTCAAACACATATCCTTCAAGAGCTTTAGGATCTTTCAATCCTTCTTCAGGTGAAGTGATATCTTTACCATTTTCATCGACGAAACGAGTTACCACTTTATTAACTTGTGGTTCTGGTGTTTCTTTAGGTGTTACTTTTACTGGTACTTCTAGTTCAGTGACTTCTCCAGTTGGTAATTTCACCTTCACTTTAACAGCTGTTTTATCTCCTGGTGTTTCTGTTGTTGGGATTTCTCCAACTTCAACAATTTCCCATCCTGATTCATTAGGAATATTAACGTGTTTCTTAACATCATCTGGTGTAATTGTTGTTCCTTGAGGTACAACGATTGGTGTTCCAGTTGGAGTAGCAATTACTGGTACTTCTACTTTCATTGTTTTACCATTTGGTAATTTAACTGTAACTGTTGCTGATGGTCTTACACCTGCAGGGAATGTTTCAGGAAGTTCTGGTTCCCCTACGATTTCCCATCCAGTTACTCCTGGAATTTCGATGTGTTTTTGTACATCTTCCTTAGTAAGTTTAGTTCTTTCTGGAACGATAATTGGTGTAACTTTTGGTTCTACCACATTAACTACTACAGGAACTCGTACAATTTCTTTACCATCTTTATCTTTAACAATTACTACAGCTTCTTTTTTACCTGGTTTAGAAGTATCTACTGGTGTATCGTATTCGAATGTAGCTCCTTCTGGGTAATTTCCTGGTGTAATGTTATCTTTTGGATCTGGAGTATCACCTTTTGGTACAAGTTGTTCTTTACCTTCAACCACTGTTACTGGTACTTTAACTGTTGTTTTGTAGTCTTTACCATTGACAGTGTAAACCACTGGAACTTCCACTTCTCCAGCTTTTCCTGGTGTTGAAGTTTTTGGTAATGTAACATTTGTTAAATCAACTTTAACAGTTGCTCCTTCAGGAAGTTTTTTCTTGAATTCTTCGTTGTTAATTGCATTTTCTGCATCTTTACCAACTTTATCTTTTAATTCTTCTTCTGAAAGATCTTTTGGTACTGTTACTGAACCTGCTGTTGGTTTTGGTAATACAGTTACTGGAACTTTAACGTTTTCTTTGAATTTACCATTTCCATAAGTTACTGGTACTTCAACTTCAACGTCTTTATCCCCTGCTTTTCCTACTGTAGATGGAACTTTTGTAGGGTCTCCTACTGTTCCACCTTCACCTGGTGTAATACCTTTCTTAATATCTTCAGAATTTGGTGTGTCACCTTCAAATACTACTACTTCTGGTGGTGTTGAAGACACAACATTTACTGGTACTTCAATCACTTTAGTGATTTTGTTTCCATCTTTATCTTTATATTCAACTATTACAGTTGCTGGTGTTTGAACTCCTGTTTTATCTGTTCCAGGAGTTGTTTCAACACTTGTTACTGTAACTGTTACACCGTCTGGAAGTCCTTCAAGTTTTTTAGCTGCTTCTTCTGCTTTTTCTTTAACAACTTTTGCTAATTCAGTCTTATCAGCATCTTTTGGTACTGTTACACCTTCTGGTTTAACTTTTGGTAATACTGTAACAGGTACTGTTACTTTTTCTTCAACATTGTTAGGGTATGTTACTTTTGTTGTAACATTAACATCATTTGATCCAACTTTTCCATCAGTTGTTGGAATATCGTTGTTGATGTCTTCATCAGTTACAGGTGTTGTAGTTCCATCTGTATCAGGAGTGATTGATTTGTTGACATCATCAGCTGTTGGTTTGTCGCCTTCTACAACGTATACAGGTTTAACATCTGAAGCTTTAACATTTACTGTTACTGGGATTGTAGTTGTGTAGTCTTTTCCATCAACTGTGTATGTTACTGGTACATTAACAGTTCCTGTGTTTGTACCTTTTTCAGCTGTTAATTTAGCTAATACTTCTTCAGTTACATCACCAACAGTTACTGTTGCGCCTTTTGGTAATTTAGATGTGAAGTCTGTTGCTTCAACAGCTTCTTTAGCTTTATCTTTTGCTAATTCTTTCAGTTTATCTGGAGTAGTATTCTTAGCTACTGTTACATCAGATTTTGCTACTGGTAATACTGTTACTGGCACTTTAACTGTTTCAGTTACTTTTCCATTATCATAAGTTACTGGTACATCAACTGATACATCTGTAGCTCCAGCTTTATCTTTTGTAGATGGAACTGATGTTGGTTCTCCAACTGTTCCCCCTTCACCTGGTGTAACGGAATCTTTGTCTAATTTTGGTGTGTCACCTTCAAATACGACTACTGATTTAGGTGTTGAGCTTACTACTTTAACTGGTACGTTAATTGTATCTTCACCAACTACATTACCTTTATCATCTTTATATAATACTTTTACAGGAACTGTATCTTTGTCCCCATTTGAATCTGTTTTTGGTAATGTGTAAGAAGTTTCTCTCTCATCTAGTGAAGCAGTAATTCCATCTGGTAAGTTTGTTAATTTACTTACAGCTTCAGTTGCTTTTTCTTTCACAACATTTGTTAGAGCAGTATCATCGGTATCTTTTAGTACTGTTACACCTGTTGGTGTTGCTTTTGGTAATACTTTAACTGGTACATTAACTGTTTCATCACCAGTTGGGTATTTAACAGTTGCTTTAACTGACAAATCAGTTGCTCCTACTTTAACCTTATCCGTAGGAACGTCTTTATTGATGTCAGCTTCAGTTACAGGAGTTAAATCTCCACCTTTATCAGGTGTAACTGCTTCATTAACATCAGCTGGTTTTGGTTGGTTTCCTTCCACCACATATACAGGTTTCACTTCTGAACCTTTAACATTTACTGTTACTGGAATTTCTGAAGTATACGTTGTTCCATCAGGAGATGTAAATGTTACTGGAACTTTTACAACTACAGGCTCACCGTTTTTACTTGAAATATCTTTTGGTAATTCTGGAATTTCTCCTACAGTAACTGTATATCCTTCCGGTACTTGCGCAGGGAAGTCTGGAGTTTTAATTAACTCTTCTGCTTTAGCTTTTACAGTATCTTTAACTTTGTCTGGAGTAGTTCCTTTTGGTACATCAACTGCTCCGCTTGTTCGAGGTAGAACAGTAACTGGTACTGTCACATTTTCTGTAACTTCTGTTCCATCTACATTATGAGTAACTGTTGTTGGAATAGTTAATCCTGATTCTCCAACTTTGCCATCAGTTTTGAAGATATCACTTGCTTTTGGTTCATTAGCTGTACCTGTGCCAACAGTAGTAGCTGGTTCTACTTTTTCTTTAACTTCAGCAGGTGTAATTTCGTCACCTTCAAATACTACAACAGGTTTAGTCTTAGATTTAACAACGTTTACTTCGATGTCAACTGTTGTTTCATAAGTTTTACCATCTACTGTATAAGTTACAGGTACTTTAACAACCCCACGTCCATCTTCAGCAACTTTTGTAATTGCGATGTCATCTCTATTAACAAAAGTTGAACCATTAGTGTCACCTAATGTAGCTGTACCAGTAACGTCGTTTAATAATTTAGTAAACTCTGGAGATTTAATAGCTTCTTGAGCTTTTGCATAAGCAATTGCTTTTAATTGTTCATCAGTTGTGTTAATTGGTACTGTAATAACTGAGTCAGTTTGTAAACTATTAATAAAGATTACTTTACCATATTTGTAGTCAGGATCATCTGAATTTGCTAAACCATTACGGTTAAATTCATTTTCATAAGCTGGTTTTGGTCCATTCGCAGTATAAGAGTACAGTCTGTTACCTTCTGCATCTGTATCTCCAAATCCACTTTTAACCGTTACTTTAAAGTCAGCTGGTCCTACGAAGTTATCTGCCGCTGTAAATGGAATACTTGTTGTACGAGAGTTTGTCTCTGCAGCAGCCATACGGTTTCCTGCTGGTACGTTATAAGTTAATTTTCCACCTTTTGAGTTATCACTTGGATCGTTTGGAACCCATTTGATCGTATTTGCCCAAACATTTCCTAACCAGTTTGATCCACCATTTGCATTGTAGATTTTATCTTCTAATACTACACCTTTAGGAACTTCTACTGTTACTTCAACATTTGATGCAGCATAGTAGTCAATATTCATTCCACCAGTGTTTTTAATATCGATATCAAATACACCTTTTTGACCTTTTTTATAAATTGTATCTTTTGTATATCCGAATTCAAAACTATTGTTTCCTGAACGAACATTAGTTAATACTTCAGCAGCTGGAGCTGTTGCGATACCAATACCACCGATTAAGTAACCATCTTTAATATTGATTTTGTTATCATTAATTAAAGTATTTGTTCCTTGACTTCCAGCTTCAATTAACACTTTAATTTTAGTTGTTTCAGCTGGAATATCATAAATACGGTCTAGGTGGTTCCATCCATTAGCAGCTAAAGCCGGTTGTTCAGTTGCTAAAGGACCATTTGTACCTTCAACTGGTTTAATCTCTTTACCAGTGAATGCATCTACGATTTTTAATTTAACTCTTTCACCTGCAGAAGTAGATGTACTACCACCATACGCTGCACTGTGAATTAAGTTAACATTTAGACGAGAATTTCCGTTTACATCGAATTCTTTCGAAAGTGTTGTACCTTTACTTCCTAATTCAAGGTAGTAATCACGGTTTTTAACTTCACCAAATGCATTAGTTCTCATTACGTCAATAGTAGGAGTTACTGAAGGAACAACACCACTACCATTAACATAACTATTTTCACCTGATGTTTGGTATTTTTTCAATTCTCCATCGTTTGAATAGATTTTTGATTTTGGAACTTCACGTGTACTTGGTTGTCCATCTTTATCTGTAACATTTGTTACATCAAGAGGTTTAACCGCATTAACTTTTTCACCTTTTTCAATTTTCCAACCATTTAACACACCAGCTTCTGCATCAGCTTTTGTGATGGTTTTTTCTTGCCAGTTATATGTTGCACTACCGATTGGATCTTTTGCGTCCGGTTTATTCATTACTTTATTAGTAATGTCACGTCCACTTTCATATTGAGTAGCAATTGTTTCTGATTTTTTATCAGCATCAGTGAATGTTACTTTGTCTCCAAAACCTTCTTTCAAGCTTTCGAATACACCGTTTTTAGGGTTGTTACCATAAGCAACGTGGTTTTCACTAACAGGTGCTCCCAAATCTGCTTTACCTGCTAAGTATAACGCTAATAAATCACGTTCAGATTTAACTGCTTCTGCTTGTTGGCTCATTGCTTGAGCTGAACTTACATCCGCAGCATTTGCAGTTGTAATAACATTTTCTGCCTTTTGTTTAATACCTTTTAAAACATCAATTTTAAATTGATCTTTTTTATTCGCAGGTAGCGCTTCTTGTTTTGCTATTTCAGCTTGAATTTTATCAATATTTGCTTGCAACTCTGGAATAGCAGCATCACGAATGCCTTTATATTTTTCTGCTTCTGATGCAGCATTTGCAGCTGAAGTATCTACAGCTCTTAATCCACTTTCACCTTGACCAGGAATGGCTTGACCATTACGTGGATCTTGATTTTTATTTACTTTTTCTTCTTTTTTATCAGCTGTTGCTTTTGGCATACTTTCAACAACGAAAGCTTTTCCATTTACTGCTGATGTAGCTTTTGCTACTTCTTCTTTTGTTGCAGCTTCATTTGCAGCTACAGCTTTTGCATTTGCTAATTCTGCTTTTGCAGACTCAATTGCTGAAGCTGTTTTTTCAGTTGATACTGCTTTTTCTAAAGCTGCTTCTAAACGAGCAATTGCTGCTTCCAACTTGCTTGTATCAACCTTTGCAACTGGGGCTTCTTCCACTTTTGGTGCTTCTGCTGGTGCTGATGGTTGTCCTACCTCAGCAGCTGGGGTTGTTGGTTGCTCAGCTGTTGGTGCTTCCACAGTTGGCGTAGCAGTGTATGTTGAAGCTTGAGGCTTGCTTGAATCTGCTTGATTTCCAGCATCAGGGTTAACCTGTTCGCTAGTCACTGAAGCTGATGCACCTTGCTCGTGAGCGTGAACAGTTGCTGCACCACCAAACATCATGTAAGCTGCTACAGCTACTGATGCTGCTCCAAAACTATACTTACGGATTGAAAAGCGTTGGACCTTTTGTCCGTGGTATTTGTCCATTCTTGAATACATATTATCTCCTTTTTAAATAAATTTTAATTGCGGAACTACACCCAAGTATTTAAACAACGCCTCCATTTCCAGCTTAATTTATACATTAAAGCAGCTACACTTAGGTACTTAATCCCTAATTTACATTATAACATTATTTCAACTAAACTGTCTACGTTTATGTACAAAATATGAGGATTTTTCTATATATATATCAATCGCTGTTTTGTGTAATTTCATCATAAAAAATAAAAGGCCAATTTGACCTTTTACTTTTATATATTTATTTACGGTTTAATACGGTGCAACATACGTGGGAATGGGATAGCTTCACGGATGTGTTTTGTTCCTGCTGCAAAGGTTACCATACGTTCGATACCGATACCAAATCCTCCGTGAGGAACTGTACCGTATTTACGAAGGTCAAGGTAGAATTCGTACTCTGTGCGATCCATACCAAGTTCATCCATCTT
>CALIWM010000217.1:0-6773 GCA_938046645.1 uncultured Gemella sp.
AAGAAGTTGTCTTGTAGCAACTTTCATATCAACTTCGTTATTCCTATACTTTGCTTCCTTGTTGTATACTTCATGACCAGCATTAGTAGTTGCGATTATAATGGTATTTCTCAACGATACCGTTGTTGTACCGATTTTGCCATCTACTGTTTGATAATCAAATCGTACTAAACCTTCATCAAGGATATACAGAAGGTTATCAAGAATTACCTGATGAGCTTTTTCTAACTCATCAAGCAAAATTAAAGTGTGAGGATACCGTCTCAGATGCTCTCCTAAACGCTTTCGAAAAAGCGGCTCGCTTTCTTTTAGCGAATACTCTGGCATATTCATTGTGAACATTACCTCCTCATCACCAAACACTCCTTCTGTGATTGATTTAGCTAGCTCCGTCTTTCCAACTCCAGTTGGTCCTGTAAACATGGCTGTAGCCATAGGTTTGTTGCTTGTATTATCCAACGGAAATGCAAGTTGATTGACCATTCGTTTCGCTGTCCAGACAGCCATTTTTTGACCTTTAACACGCTTATCAATTGTTTCTCTAACTTTCATCCTGTCAATACGGATATTAAGCTCAATACCTTTTTGCTTCCTGTAGAAATATTCAACGACAGCTCTAGTTGGTCTATTACCTGTGGCTCTAGTATAACCAATCATAGTTTCGACCATGCTTTTACTTTTACGAGGCTCTGCATTTTCTGTAAGATAGGCTCGACCTACTTCGTAAATCAACTCAAGCAAAGAATTATCTGGAACATCTAACTCAGGAGCTTTTTGGAGATAATATTGCCTTAAAATCTCAAGAACAACCCTTCTAGGTAATTCTCGAATATTCATTTCTTGAAACCGTTCTTTAAATGCATCATCAGTAGCAATATACTCGTTATATTCTCTATCTGTCGTAGCTGTTACTACTCGAATTGGCGGTCTTGCCAATCTATCTTTTGCAATATCCCCACCAATTTTTGTCATTGCTCCAAAAATAGTCACCATCAAATGAAATTCATCAATAAATACTATGAAGTGAACTTTGTTATCTTGTAATCTTTTTTTAGCTAATTTTTCTAGTTTTTCTACTTCGTTAAATATATTAGCTAATTCTGTTTGGAGCTTATTTGTACCTATTGCTCCGAGCACACCTGCTCGCAAAGATAAAATTAAAAATTTATGACCTGTTTTATTAACCAGTTTGTTATGATTAATTTGTTTGGCATATTCTTCAATCAACGCAGACTTTCCAACTCCAGCTTTACCTAACAAGGCTACTACTGGAGTTTCTGGTCTCTCCATATAAACATTCAAGTCGAATAAATCTTCATCTCGTCCAATTGCGTCGTAGGGTTTTTCTTTAAGAATTTCAAGTGAATTGTTGATGCGACTATTATACGAATTGAAAGCCGTCAAAAACTCTTCATCTTGCCATAAAGTGTCCCACATAAATTCTCTTCTTTCTACTTTTTTGATATTCCTATTCTATCACAAAACAAACTCAAAAAAAACCTCACTGTTTTCAGTGAGATTTTATTGTTTCTTATTCTTTTTTAGCTTGTTCCTTTACCCTCTCGTTAGCTTGTTTCAAATATTCTGTATTTAAAACGCCAGCTTTTTCAAGAGGACTGCTAAATAACTCTGAACTTTCTCCAGATTTTTGAACTCGAATTAGTTGTTCGCCTAATTTAGTAATATTTTCCTCTATTCTCTTTTTATTATCTTCTGTACTGAGAATATTTTGAATAATACTTTGTTCTTGTTCTGACAATTTCTTATTATTGTCAGCTAAAACAGGGGTATCTGAACTACTAGTGTCTGAAACATCTGCTGTTTCAGAGCCATTCTTAATCAACAGTTGCTGATTAAGAACTTGAATAGCGTCTTCCGAAAGTTCTTCTTTCCAATTGTTTTGCTGTTTCGTATAGCCAGCAATTTTTTGTTGAGCTTTTCTAATCAAAGAATTTGTGTTCTCAGTGATTGGTTCAATAAAGATGCTATTATAGGCTTCCTTGACATCAAACTCTTTCCCTTTCATCAAATTCTTATTGATTTTAGTAACAGCATATTGATTGCCATTTAAATATGGTTTCAGAGCAACACGAAAAGCTAAAACATTTGAATTCTGAGCAGTTTTTTGAATCCCTGTGTCACTTGAAATTTCATATCCTGCAATCGCACTTTCAATGCTTCGTTCCCCTGATACAGAATTCACACTGTTTTCAGTAGTCAAATTCAATTCATCTACATTATTTGATACAAAAACAGTATAAACATCCTCATTTGGTTTTGGAATCGCCAACAAGAAATCTCCGTCTTTAGTTGTGCTATCAAATAAAATTGGATATTCTTTTAAATTATCTAGCTGTTTATTCGCAATACTAATCGAATAAGATGTCCCTTTAGACGGCAAGAGACCTGCTGTCTGTTCATCTCTATGTAACCTTACAAGCAACACACTTTCATTTTTATCAGTATATAACCCTTTTAAAGTAATACTAGCACTGCTTTTAGGGAAGGTCAGAGCCGTTCCAATAGGCGTGGAAGAACGTTCTACTTTCGTAAAATATCTGAACCTGCCTACAAAAATCATGGGAATGGACAGTGCAATAATTACCGTGCATACAATAGCTGTTATAACATAACGCTGAACTGTTTTTGTCCTTTTTGAATTATCTCCAAATAAAGCCATTTTATCTCCTTTCTAAATAAATGGACTACCATATATAAAGTTATTAATAGCCCCTCTTCTGCGGTGAATAAGATACTTATTCATTATCTTAGATTGAAGATTTTCTTCTACCCCTCGACCTAATTCTTGGTTCAACGCCTCCTTAAATCCTTCAACTTCTTTTGGCAACATTGAACCAGTGATAATCCAGTCAATATCCGCATCCAAATCATCATAGTAAGAGCCTTTTAAATCAAAAAAGTCTGCACTTTTGCCATTCCGTAATTTTCTACCTGTAATTGTATCAAACGTCATCACAGTTCTAATTCCGTGTGTCACTCCATTGTTAATTGTTGAATAAGCCATATTAACAACACGAGGGTCAAGTTTATTTACACCATGGATAACTACTACATCCCCCTCTTCAGCCTCATTATAAATATATTCCAATGAATTAATAAATTGAATAGCTTTCACTGTATCACTATCAATTCCTTTAAATTCATAGAATATTTGTGGAACAGTCTTAGGGACAGATTTTACACTTGTTGGTTTTCCAAGTATGCTTCTATAAGTTGTCAAACTATCTTCTAAGTTCGTGCTAATGGTTTCAATACGGTCTGCTTGTATTTCCCGTCCATCAGCCAATACTCCTTGCATCATCGTCACAAACTCACTGACAAGACCTGTCATAGTTGGGTAGTTTTCTGGGTCTCCAATATCCGTGATTCGTGTTAAATTCCAGTTTACATCTCCATCTGGTCGCCATAACTTGTGAGTTAAATAGAATTTATCGACAGCCTTTAAAATAACTGCACGTTCTGCTGGAGTTTGAGTTAAATCGGACATAATGTCAAATAAGTCTACAATTTTTTGTTTTAGACGAGAATAAATAGCTCCTGATTCACTTTTTTCCCCAAATCCTTGCATTGCATTTATTGTAAAGCGCTCCATCGGATATCTTTTGAAAATTTTTTCTGTTTCTTCAGGTCTGTAAAAACGGTTCTTCTCAAAATAATCGTAATCGTTTAAGACGATATGAAATGCCCTGTGCCCATTGATTGTAATATGGTTAGCAACTGCCTGTCCCCAAATTGAACTGGCTGGAACTGGTTTTTTCTCATCTTCTCTGACATAAAACGGAATACGACTGCTACTTGGTGAAGAAATAAACGCTATCCCATTTGTATAAGTATTAAAATCAAAATAAGAACTTGAACCTGTCAGAGACAAAGCATCTCGACCAATCAATATTCCATCTTCATCCATCAATCCTGAACTTAACCCCAGATGGAAACCAGTATAGTTGTCTCCTGTGCTGGTGAAATTTTCACTATCCATAGGAAGGTTTTTATACAAACCACTAAAATACTCTCCTTGTTCACCAGCCACAGCATCCCATTGCAAACCGTCGTGCCGTTTATTCAAATAGCTATTTAGAGTTTCTAACTGTTGCTCTACCATCTCTTCTGTGTCTGCAACAATAACTAACCTCCAGCGATAAACAACAATTGGACTTGCGTTATCTCTAAGATTATCATATTCAACATAATCTTGATATTCCAATAAACGAGTACGAACTGTTCCTTCGTCAAGTTCACCTGTCTTAACCTTCTTATTTTCTTCTTTTTCTAGTTGAGATAGCGCCATCTTATTATCACGACTTCGTTTCTCAATGACCTTCTTCTTATCAGTAAAGTTAATAACTCTGTCATCTGCCAAGAAGAAGATGCTTACTCCATCTTCCGTCTGTAATGGCATAATGTCAATTACATCCAAGAAAGACATGTTCCGATTTGTTCCTGAACGAGCGTATAAACGAAAGACACCTAAAGCCCGTCCTCCATGGTGAACATAAGAAGGAGTCAAAAGATATGGTTGCTTAGATAAACCAATACCTCTTTTTTTACTCTGGAAATTCTTGATTTTTGTTCCATATACCTCTTCTCGTAAATTTTTTCTTGATTTTTTTTTTGCCATTACTTATCTACTTTCTTCTTTTTAGGGATTTTTACTTTAGCTTTTTTCTTAGGAGCTACCATATTGTCCCCTGTTTTCTTCCTCTGCCTTCTGACTTTTACATCAGTGATAGGTAACAATGCTTTCTCCACATCTTTTCTAGTATTCAATCTCTTGATGCGAGCATATAAACCATTATAAGCGATATTTTGTAGATTTTGAAAATCCTTTTCAACTGCTTCTAATGTTTCATTTCTCAAAATAAGCACTTGAGAAATCTGATACTCTCTTCCTTTGACATTTTCTTCAATGAAATCAAAGTTAGAACGAGCCATTACCTTTCGCCAAGCGTCTCCTGCATTTTCGGGTTTATTGTATCTCTTAATGATACTTTTTAAAGCCCTTTGTTGTGGTTCAACACTTGTTTGTTTGATACTAGAAATCATTAATTCAGTACCTGATGGACTTCTGTCAACCAAATGGTCGTGAACTAACTGTTGATTCTGCAACGATACGCTTGGTAACATTGTTTTTTGCAAGTTGCCAACTACTTCTACTGCAATCCCATATGGACTGATTTCATCATCGAATTCTATGATGCCATCTTCCCTAATTCCGTTTTTCTTAATACCTAAGCTACTAAAAAAGTTAGTTGTTTTTGTACCAGCTAAACTAATTAAAAAAGATAGAACGGTAGAAAGCATGGAACGTTCACGAGAACCAATTAGGTAGATACAGATTAGAACTGTGTAAGCAATCAACATCAAAAGTTTTGGTAGAAGTGTATAGGGAATTAAATTTACATTCCCTAATGATATAAAGAACAATAGCAATCCTATACTGAATGCTCCGCCCGCCACGAAAATTCGAATGATAGTTACTTGTCCATCAATAGTAATCTTTTTTAACTGAGGCACATAAATTTGTCTCTCAGTAGAAGATTTTAAAATATTCGTCATGAACTTGTAATTGCTTCGATACTCTGGTCTAACTTCAACCGTTTTTTCTTGCTTTACATTTTCTGCCATTATCATTCTCCTCTATCGTGTTCTTCTTTTTCTATTCTTCTATACTCTCTTCTTTCTGCAAAGTACGTTTTAACAACATTTGCTAGTTCTCCAAAGAATGCAATCAACCAACGAAAAACATAAAAGATAGAGCCTTCCATTCCTGTTGTACTTTTATCAACTTTATTAGATATAGCTTTTTTGGTTGCCTTTCCCAGACCTTTAGCCGTCCCAATTATCTTCTCTGATAAATCGTTATTATTTGTTTCTTTATCCTTAGCCATTTAAGACCTTTATCCTTTCTTCCCAAATCCCAAAGCTTGAACAAAGCCTTTAGCTGTTTCTTTGACATTTGATAATTCTTCACGTTCAGCTTCTTTCATCCTATCGCTCTGGGTTGCACGGAAAACTTTGTTTTGGAAGTCGTATTTAACAATTTTTTTAAATACTTCCCAAGATAATTTCATCCCAACAAAAAGCACAAAAACATTGACCGCCGTGATGGTGGTGATTTGATTCAAACTAGTCAACTTGACACTACTTACCATAGCATTCAAAAAATTAGTCAAAAAGTTAAATACCAAGCCTAACTCAAGAAAGCCAATGATATATTGAATAAGTTTCGTAGTATAGTATCCAACAGTTCTCTTAGATTTAAGACTTTGAACTGTTTCGGATTCAGTATTTGGTTTAAGGTCATTGACCTGTGTGCGATTGAAATTTTTATTTTTGGATTTGCTCATGACAAATCCTCCTTTCTTTTATTCAGAAGACTACAACCTTGGGAGTTATCTAGTTTCAACTACAACCAATTATGCCATCAACTGTACATGGTTTATTATATCACGTTAAAGACACAAAAAAAAGAGAGCCTTTTTCGGAAAGTTCTCTCTGTTTTATCAATAACTGTAAAACAAAAAGACTTCTCAATCGAGTGAGAAAGTCCTTTTGCTGTCTTAGCGTATTTTAGGCTTAAAAACCTACAAAAATATCTTATCTCTTTCTTGTTTTTTTGTCAAGTTTACCACCATTGACCTCCTGCGTGAGTTAAAGTCCCTGTTTTCCCGTCAGGATTAATCGTTAATGTGTAATCAACCACTACATCTCTTCCGCTTCTTTTAATTGCGGAACGAACTTCTTTTGCAGTA
>CALIWM010000218.1:0-4588 GCA_938046645.1 uncultured Gemella sp.
ATTATCATTATTATTAAATTCTTATATAAAATGATTAAGATAATTTACCATATGAAAAATATTTTGAGGTGACACATGACAGAATATAGGGATATTTATAGACGTGCAGCAAATGGTGAAGGACAGGTTGTTTCGTTTAAATACACATGCGGAAACCCGCGTGCTATAGTTCAGATAGTGCATGACATCAGTGAACATAGCTTGCGTTATCATGAACTAGCTGTAGCGCTTAATGACGCTGGATTTTACGTATGTGGCAACGATCTTATAGGTCATGGAATGAGTAAACAAGGGCATCAAGGTTGTTTTGGGATGAAGAAAAATTCCTACGAGGGATTGCTCGGCGATATAGATTCACTTTTTGATGAGGTTTCATCTGAATTTGACGATGCTATTCCTAGAATTTTAATTGGTGCTGGATTTGGAGCAATGCTTAGTGAGCTATATACGATTAAGTATGGGAATATATCAATGATAATTTCTATGGAAAATCTTGAGATTCCTGCGGCTCTAAGCTTTATTAAATTAAATGCCAACAATCACATTAAGAGGAAGGGATTTAACTCCGTATCTGAGAGTGTTCATAATACGATGTACCAGATGGGAAAGCCAGCAGGCTCACCACCGTATAATGAATTTTTCTGGATAAGCAGTGATGAAGAAGAGTTAAAAAAATATGTGGACGATGAAGACTGTGGATTTATGCTGACCGCATCGGCTTATAGAGAGATGATAAGTGTAATTGAGAAACTGAGGGGAAAAGACGGCATAGTAAGATTACCAGATATTCCTATCTATATACTTGCTGGTTCGGAAGATCAAAGAGGAAACTGCGGAAATTCGGTCATGAGAATAGCGAATATGCTTAGCGCAAAAGGTCATAATGAAGTTTCTTACAAACTATATAAGGATTGTTATCATGATATTCTTCATGATATTTGTAAGAAACAAGTTATAAAGGATATATTGGGGTGGATAGAACACAAGTTAAACAAATAATCTAATTCATATAAAATGCGATAGTATTATTAAAAATAATGCTATCGCATTGATATGTTATTTAGAATAGATGAGACATTCTTCGAAGTTTGCTTTGCTTCATATGGTAGTCCATAGCAGTTTTACCAGCGGCTACATTTTTTGTTTCGAAGGCATCAAAAATATTCTTGTGCTCCTGCAGTATCGTTTTCAGATAGTCATCGGAGAATGTCTTTGCAGGTGCTGAGTGCTTAAGGTACGTTTGATATGTCGATAAAGTAAGATAGAGCATTCTGTTTTTAGTTCCTTTATAGATGATATTATGGAATGCAGAATTAAAATATAAAACCTTATCTACATCATTTTTTAGAGTATAGAACTCCATAAATTCGATGTTCTCTCTAAGTGTGTTTACTTCATCATCATTCATTCGCTCAATCGCCCATTCGACTGCTTGTACTTCAAACGTTCTCCTAAGATCAAATAGGTCTGAAATATCACGACTTGATAAACCGATTACGTATGCGCCGCGATTAGGTATATTTTCAATTAGTCCGTCGGACTCTAATTGTCTAAAGGCCTCGCGCACAGGAGTTCTACTAACGTTGTATTTCTTGCAAATTGCCTGCTCTGTAAGCTTTGAATTAGCTGGTATTTTTCCGCTGAGAATGTCTTTTTGGACCTTTACGAAAAGACTATTGGATAGAGGCTGATTGCTCTCTAGTTCGGGGTTCATTACCATATTTAGCTCCTTTAATTGTAATTACACCACTGCAGGGGTATACAATTTGTATAAATGTATTCTTTGTATACGATTATATTAAAAGCATGTATAAAGTCAATATTTAAACACGAAAAAAGGGTAGTATCATGAATAAACGTAAAACAAAAAAATATTTTAAAACTGATGATGAAATAAAATTAGTATTGGATAAGCTAGAGGCAGAGTACCCTGATGCTGATTGCGCATTACATTATGATTCAATCTTTCATTTGCTACTTGCAGTTGTATTATCTGCACAAACGACAGACGCCAGTGTTAACAAGATAACACCAAGGCTTTTTAGTACGTATGAGAATCCAGGTCAGCTAGCAGCAGCAGATATAAAAGATGTGGAAGGATTGATTAAAACTCTCGGATTATATAAAAATAAAGCAAAAAGCCTTGTAGGAATTGGGAATATGCTAACGGAATCATATGAGGGAGAAGTTCCTCGTGACTTTTCTGAACTTCAAAAACTTCCGGGAGTAGGTCGCAAGACAGCAAATGTAGTAATGTCTGTCGGGTTTGGAGAACCTCACATCGCTGTCGATACTCATGTGTTTAGAGTTTCTAATCGTATTGGGCTCGTTGATGAGGATGACGTTTTAAAAACCGAAAAAGCACTTATGGAAGTAATTCCTAAGAATAGATGGTCGCATATGCATCATGTATTAATTTTTCACGGAAGAAGATGCTGTACGGCTAGAAATCCCAAGTGTGATGAATGCTGTATAAGTGATGTATGTAGATATAATCGAGAGAATCAAAAATAAATTTAAAAGATGAAATTTATAAAGATAAACCATATGATTTTATAAAAAAAGAATTTAAAGAAATAAATGTAAAAAATCCAAATGAATTTATAAAGGCACTTTTTAGAGAGGTGGAATAATGGAATTTAAAGAATTTGATAAAGAGAAAATGAAAGAAGAATTACGAAATGATATTTATAATTTAGTTTATATAAACTATGAAAAAGAAAATGGAATAAAAATATTTAAAAATGAAGGAAATGCTTTAAATTTACTATCTGAAAGTGACTTTGAAAATTTTTATAAGATTTACCTTTTTAATAATAATTTTATGAAAACAATTTATCAATTTGGAGAAGACGATTACAGGTATTCAGAAGTAAATTCAGAAGACTTTGATGAAAATACTAAAAAGTTTAGAGAAATATTGATAAAAATTAAAGAAAATCCAGATGGGAAAAAAGTTAATCGTTTAAAAGTTTTAACTGGAGAAAATAAAATTACTAAAAAAGAGATTGTTCAGTTTCTAGAATTTTTGGGAGGTGAAAGAAATTGATAGGTAAAGTAATTGGAATGGATAATTCTACAAGAGAAGTTGAAATAGAAGTTCGAGGAAAAAAAGAGAAATATATTGTGGGAAAAGCGATCTTTAATCAAAAAAAATTCGAGATAGGAGATACTATAGAATATAATCTTAAAGGTAAAAATTTTGAGTTTATAAAGAAAATTAGTGATGAAGAAATAAAAAGCAGAGATAGAAGTTTTTCAAATAATAGAAATAATAATTTTAGAGGAAACAAAAGTAATTCAAAAGAACCAGTAAAAGTGAAACAGTATCCATATAATTTTGTTTCTCTTAAAGACAAAAATGATGTTGTGGATAGAGGAGAAAGAAAATTAGGAACAAATACTGGAAAATTAGTTTGTAAACTAGTAAATAAAACACTTTTATTTATAATGGGAGAAAGTGAACAAGATAATAAAGGACATACTAAAGAACGCTTTTATAGAGAAAAAGGGATACTTATAGTTCCTGCAAGTTCTTTAAAAGGGGCAATAAGAAACATAATAGATGTTTTAACAAATAGTGTTATTAGAAATGTGGAAGATGAAAAATTAGAACAAAGAATTGGCGCAGGGAAATTTGAATCTGTATTTGGAATAATAGAGTCCCTTCCAGAAAATGGTAAAAATGGAGTGATTGTAGAAGCAGAAAAAATAAAAGTTAAGACGAAAGAAAAAATAGAAATTGGACATAAAAAATTTAATTTTGAAGATAATGGTAAGGAATTTTCAAAGAAATATAACAATAAAGATGGATTAATAGAGAGAGTAAAATTAAAAGATTCAATTTATAATTTAAAAGAAACAGAAATTAAAATAAGACCTGGTGTAATAACAGTAGAAAAATTGATTGTCAATTCTGGAGAATATAAAAATTATTTAGCAGATGATGAAAATGGAGTTCAGGGAGTATTATGGTTTTCATCTCCAATTTTTGGAAAAATACATGAAAAATTATTAATTCCTAAAAAAAATGGTAGAAAATTTGAATTTTCAAAAGAAGAATATGAAGATTTTAAGTATATAATAAAACAAAGAGCAGAAAGAATAAAAAATGGAAAAGATATAAATTCAAGCACATTTTATTATGATAAAAATTTAGAAAAAGGGGATCCTTTATTATTTCAAGTGAAAGATGGAAAAATGGCAGAACATTTAGCTTTTTCCGAAATTCCACGATTGAGATACAAATTTTCTCCATTGGATTTAGTTCCAGAAGAATTTCGTCCAGGTGATTCATTAAAAAATTTATCTTTTTCAGAAAGATTATTTGGTACAACAGGAGATACTACAAAAAAAGATGAAGAGAAAAAAGATGAGTTAGTTGCACTTTCTGGAAGAGTATTTTTTGAAGATGCTAAAAATTATAAACCTAAGATGATAGATAATGGAAATCCAGTTACTTTAAAAGCATTTGGGGAGCCACATCCTACTTTAACAACTTTTTATTTAGATAATATTGAAAAAAATTATAATGAAAATAAAGATGTCAGTATTCGAGGTAGAAAATTTTATTGGCATCATAAGGAAA
>CALIWM010000219.1:0-15222 GCA_938046645.1 uncultured Gemella sp.
TTATTAAATTTTAATCTTAAGTGTTTCTTCAACACTTAAATTATTTTATCATTTTCTGAAGTCTTTGTCAAGAACTTTTTTTATTTTTTTAAAAAAGTTTTTTTGAAGTTTTCACTTCGTTTTTAAGACTTTATTATTTTAACATTATCACTTTCTTTTGTCAAGTGTTTTTTTGAAAAAACTTAACATTCGTTTTTGATTAATGTTTGATTGTTCGTCTTCTCTATCAGAAGACTTTTATTATTCTATCATCACTTATACTTTATGTCAATAGAAAATGAAAAAAAAGTTTAGAAAATTTCATTTTAGGTATTTCTAAACTTTTTCTTCTATAAAATAGAGTTTTTTTATTTTTATTTTGTTGTTTGTCTGTGAACTATTCTGTAAGGTAAATTCATTTCTTTTTCTTGAGCTTTCAGTTCTGCTAACTCTTCTTCATCAATTTCTTCACCTTTACGTTTTGCTTTTTCTATATCGATAATCTTAGTTAAGACACGCATAGAAACTGCACCTATATCAAAAATTGGTTGGAATACAGATGAGATTTTTGGTCTTGTCATATTAATTAGTTTTGTATTTTCTAATGAAAGAATTTGTAAATCTCCTGGGATACTCATTCCAAGATCTAGTGCTTGTTGCATAGTTGCTAACGCTACTTCATCGTACATAGTAATTACAACTTCTGCTTCAATATTACTTACTGCTTTGTATAATTTATTACTTTCTTTATATGTTCTGTATCCATCAATTATATTTTGAGGTTTAAATTCAACTTTTTCTGATGCTAGTGCATCTTTGTATCCTTTAATTAATCTTTGAGTTTTTTGACTTTCGTATTTATCTATTACTAATGAGATATTCTTAGTACCTTTTGATAAGAATTCTTTCGTTACGTCATATGCTGCTTTTTCGTAATCGATGTTTACTGAATAAAACTCAGAATCTGTTCCTAAATTTCCAGCTAGTACTACTGGTATTTGAATGTCTTGTAAATAATTTTTAGAACTATCTGATAATGAGTGTCCTAAATAGATAATTCCGTCTACTTGTTTACTTACGAATGAAGCAAAAATATTTTTTTCGATTTCTTGATCGTCACATGAATTTGCTAAAATGATATTGTATTTATACATATTAGCTACTGATTCAATACCACTTACTATTTCTGCAGAAGATAAGTCTGCTATATCTGGTAATACTATACCAATCGTTGTTGTTTTTTTACTAGCAAGTCCTCTGGCAACAGCGTTAGGTGTATATCTTAATTTCTTAATAACCTCTTGGACACGTAGTCTTGTATCTTCTTTTACATTAGGGTTATTATTAACAACCCTAGATACAGTTGCCATCGATACTTTTGCTTCTTTTGCTACGTCATATATCGTTATTGTCATAGTCTATCTCCTCTACTTTTTTATTGTTTATTTATTTTGATAACTTTTAAAACCTTTTCATCCCTTTATATTGTAACAAATTTTTTATTATAAGTCTAGTACTTGAAAACAAAATTTTTTATATTTTTTTATTTTCAAAAAACGTTTACTTATTTATAAGTATAGTATTTTCTTTGCTTAAATTCTACAAAAAAAAGAAGAATTAAATTCTCCTTTAAATTAAAGATTTGAATTTAATTCTTCTATAATTTTTTATTTGAATTAAGCTTCTAAAGCAGCATACGCGTTTTCTAAAGTTTCTTTTAATACTTTAGCAGAGTGTAGCATTTTAGCTTTTTCATCTTCGTTTAATTCTAATTCTACTACTTCACGAACACCTTCGCGTCCAACGATAGCTGGAGTTCCGATGTATAATCCGTCGATTCCGTAGTGTCCATCACAGTATCCACTTACTGCAAGCTCAACGTTTTCGTCACGTAAGATAGCTTTAACGATTGTGAATAATGCAAGTCCGATTGCGTAATAAGTAGCACGTTTACGGTTAATTACTTCGTATGCAGCACGCATAACTTTTTCTTCTACATCAGCGAAGTCTTCTTTAGTGTATTTAGAAGTTTCTAAGAATCTGTCGAATTGTTTTCCGTAAACATTTACGTTACTCCATGCAGCAAGTTGAGTATCTCCGTGTTCCCCAATGATATATCCACGAACACTGCTTGGTGCTAAGTTTAATCTTTCTCCTAAGATGTAACGGAATCTTGAAGAGTCAAGAGTAGTTCCTGATCCAACGATTTTGTTTCTTGGGAATCCAGTGAATTTTTGTAAAGCGTTAGTTAATACGTCTACTGGGTTAGATGCGATAACGATAACTCCATCGAATCCTGAAGCTACGATTTGCTCAGACATATCTTTAACAACTTTCATGTTTTTGTCAACTAGGTCAAGACGAGTTTCACCTGGTTTTTGTGGAAGACCTCCAGCGATTACGATTACGTCTGCATCAGCACATTGTTCGTATCCACCTGAAGTTACTTTAATAGGTGGTACTAAAGCTCCACCGTGGTTAAGGTCCATTGCTTCACCTTCAGCTTTTTCAGCGAAGAAGTCGATTAATCCTAATTCTTCACAAAGTCCGCTTGAATATAATTGATAAGCAAAGCTCATCCCTACCATTCCTGCTCCTATTAAAACAACTTTTCTGTTTTTCGCTTTCATAAGAAAACCTCCGTATATTATATATAATTTTAGATATTTTAAAGTAATTATTTTTACTATTTTATTTTTATGAAACAAAATACTATAATATTTTAAATTAAAGTATAAATATCTCATTTCCTCTAAAATTATATCACATTATTGTAAAAAAAGAAAGTGTTTTTATCCCTTTAAATTATACTATCTTGTTATTAATCTAAACAAATTTTCATATAATTTTTACAATTTATTATGTATTATTTCAATATTAGTTAAAACGTTTTCTTCTTTTATTCCTAATTTTTACTTATACTTATATTATAAGATAATTTTTCAATTTTATTTTAATTTTTTTCGAAACCCCTTAATTTTTTATTAAAATTCTTATTCTTGTACTATTATTTTTCTCTAAACTGTATTTACAATAGATTAATATATTATATACTTTATCCATTTCTTCTTATTACTGTATTATTCATATACCTATTTTTGTTTCTTTAACTTTTTCTTAATGAAACCTTGATATTATAAAAAAAAGGAGTAACTAACCTTTACTATTTTCACCGAAATAGCTCGTTAGTTACTCTTATTTATTATTTTTCTATTATATTTCCTTTAGAACTACAGTGAATTAGTGTCACCAGTAATACTGCTGATGTCGCTATCAATACATATAGTGCTTTATTCCAATCAGAGATATCTCTAATATATCCTAATAATGGTGGGAATATCGCCGCTAATAAGTATCCACCTGATTGTGCTAACCCTGATATATCAGCCGCTTCACTTTCATTTCTTGATTTAGCTGAGAATAGATACATAACATATGAGAATGATCCTCCTCCAGCTAACGCGAAGATAACTATAAATGTTAGCATTAGTACAAAGTTTCCATTTGTAGAAAGCATTCCAACAAGTGACACGATATATCCAATCGTTATTACTGTAGGTATAATTAATTTATTGTGCAATTTATCCGCTAAAATCGGTACTATAAAAGTAGATGGAAATTGAGCGAACTGACTAATTGATAATAATAGTCCTGCTGTTTCAGGTGAGAAATCTTTACTAATCATAATTTCAGCAAACCATGAAACACTGCAATAAAATAATGCTGATTGTAATCCCATACTCAACATAATCGTCCACATTTTAGAATGTTTAAAGTATCCATGAACTTTTTCATGAGTATCTTTAACATCACTTACTACACTATTTTTTGACATCGCTGCGTAGATAAAGATATTGATAATTGCAATAACAATCCAAATATTAACCGCAAGTCCTGTTGAGAATTTCTCTCCACCTATATTTGTACTTAATAGTGGATAACTGATACCCGCAGCAACCGCAGCCCCTACATTCATAACAACTGCATAAAAACCAGTCATAACTCCTAGTTTTTCTGGGTAATATTTCTTAACTAACCCTGGTAATAATACGTTACCTACTGTTATTCCTACTCCTACTATAAATGTCGTAAGGAAGAATACATAAGTATTAATATAAAATCTAAACCCTAAACCGACAGTTATAATAAGTGCAGCTAATAATATCGTTTTTTCTAATCCTACTTTATTTGATAATTTTGCTACCATTGGACTGAATATTGCAAATGCAATTAATGGTATTGTTGTGATAAATCCAGCAACCGTATTGTTGATATCTAGTATAGATTTTAATGGTCCAACGATTGCACCTACTGCTGTAATTGGTGTTCTAAGAATAAGTCCTAAAAAGACAACACCTAATAAAATTAATATGCTACTTTTTTTCTTTGTCATTGTTCCTCCTAATTTAACCTTGAAAAGGGAGCAACTTAAAAATACTGATTTTATATAAATCATATTTATAAAGTCACCCCCCGTATAGTTAATAGATATTCTAAAAATTATTGGGAGTGACTCAAAAATCGTGATTTCGTAGAAATTGATTTTGTCGAGTCATCCCCTTATCTATAAACCATTACGTTTTAAATTTAATAATTGATTTTACGGATTTTTTTATACCAATCCGTTACTCCCTATTTTTTATTAGTAAGTTCTTACTGGTAAAATTAATTCAATAATTTCTCTGTGGTAGTCACTTGGTTGAATGATAAACGCTGTTAGTTCTCCTGAGAACTTAACGATAATTTCTTCTGCAGCAACCGCAGATACCGCGTCTTTTAGATATTTTCCAGATACAGAAATTTCGAATTTTTCATCTTCTAATGTAGAAGAAACTTTTAATTCCTCTACAGCACTTCCTAAGTCTTTAGATTGAGAAGAAACTTCTAATAGATTATCAGTTACTACTAATTTAATAATATCATCTTTATCTTCTCTACTCATTAATGCAACCCTATCTACGGCACTAAAGAATTCTCTACTGTTCGCCACGAATGTACATTCAAAAACAGTAGGAATAAGTTTATTAGTATTTGGATAATTTCCACTAATTAATAATACTGTATAAACTACATTTTGGTAGTAAAGTACTATTCTATTGTTTTCATAGAAGATTTCTACTTGATCTTTTCCATTTTCTATCATTCTTTGGAAATAAGTTAGAGCTTTTCTAGGAATAATTAAGTTAAATTCTTTGTTGCTATCTTCATCATTTAGTGTAACTTGTCTTCTACTTAGACGATATGAGTCAGTTGCAGTTGCTGTTAAGATTTTGTTACTTAATGAGAAGTTAACCCCCTCAAGAATAGGTCTTTGATCATTAGGTGCTGTACAGAATACTGTTTCTTTAATAATATCATTAAATACATTAGCTTCTAATTTAAGACTATTTTCTTTAGAGATAACTGGGAATTCAGGATAATCATTTGCATCGTATCCTTTTACGTTAAATTCACTGTTACCTGATTTAACTAAAATATTGTTACCAACTGTTTCTATCTCTATTAAATCTGTTGGTGCTTTTCTAATTATTTCTATAAAATTACGAGAAGGTAATACTACTTGTCCTTCTTCTTCTATAGTAATAATTTCTTTATCATCTTCGTAACTATCTACAGAATATTCTACAGATACTAAAGAATCACTTGCTTTTAATATAAGTTTATCTTTTTCTAATTCTATTTTAATACCTTTTAAAATTTCAAAAAGAGAATTAGGGGCAATTACTCTTGATACGTGATTTAAACCATCAAGAAAATTTGATTTAGTTATAGTAAATTTCATGTTTTCTCCTTATATATAATATATATTTAATAAAATAATAATAATAAGGCCTGTAAAAACTGTGGAAAACTAAAGAATACTCAAAAATAATGAATTTTTCCTTGTTAATAACTTGTGAAAAAACATATTAATATCTTTAGTAGATTTTAACAGCCTCTTATATTTTTCCTAAACGTTCTTTTATTACTTCTATATCTTCAAAAATCTCTGGATTTTCATCTTTGCTTAGTTTTGCTATTTTATTGAATGAATAAAGAATAGAAGTATGATCTTTATTAAAACAATCACCTATAGAAGGGAATGATAAAGTAGTAAGTTCCCTACATAAGTAGATAGCTATATTTCTAACCTGTACGACTTCTTTTTTACGAGAAGATGAAAGAATATCATCAACCTTGATTTTATAGAAGTCTGCACAAACATTAATAATGTTATCAGGTGAGATATTTTTTCTAGGTGAAGTTTTCGCGCTTTTTAGTATTTCCTCGGCAATACTAAGTGAAGGTTGTTCATGTTTAGAAGTTGCTGTGAACTTAATACGTTTAAGAACACCTTCAAGCTCTCTTATATTAGATGATACATTACTAGAAATATAAGTAAGAGTCTCTTCATCTAGTTTAATATCGAACTGTTCACATTTGAATTTAATAATTGCCATACGTGTTTCGAAGTCAGGAGGTGTAATATCTGCAGTTATCCCCTGACTGAATCTAGTAACCAATCTATCTTCCAAGTCATTAAGTTGAGATGGAGAGCGATCACTTATAAGGACGATTTGTTTCTGATTCATTTGTAACTCGTTAAATGTATGGAAAAATGCATTTTGTGTTTCAGTTTTACCTGATAAGAATTGAATATCATCGATTAAAAGAGCATCAACGTCGCGGTATTTTCTTCTAAAGTCTTCATCCGCATTAGTATAGTTGTTTTTATCTTTCATCGGTTTAATAGAAGCAAGAAATTCATTTAAAAACTTTTCAGATGAAATACATTCAATCTTAAAATCAGGAAAATTAGCTTCCATTTCATTACCAATAGCGTGAAGTAAGTGAGTTTTCCCTAGTCCAACACCTCCGTAGATAAATAGAGGATTATAGATACCACCAGGAGAAACTGCAACGTTCCAGGCTATATTATGTGTAAAAGCATTACCTTCCCCTACTACGAAATTTTCAAAAGTGTAGTTTTTATTAAGCGTAGGATTCTTTTTACTAGCTGTAATATTTTTATTAGGGACAGGATGTTTATAATCTTCTAGAGGAAAAGTTTGTTTTTGATAAAAATGTTGAGCTCCAGATGGTTTATCACCTTGAAGAAAGTTCTGTCTAATTAGATTCTCAGCTGCCGGCTTTTCATCAACAACGTGAGGTGTAATTAGAGGAATATCAGTGTCAAGGGAAGTATAGTCTATATTAAAATCAAATCCAGTATTTTTCTTTAGTATTTCTTTTAATTTTTGATCATAAGCACCTTGAATAAATTGAGAAATAAGAGCTTCTTTACTAGTAATAACTATTGATTTTTTCATAAAATCGACGTTATCTATAGAAGCACCAGAAAACCAAGTATCAAAAACGTGAGGATCAACGGTGCTTTTTAGTTCACGAAGAATAATTTCCCATAAGAAATTAGAATTACTCAATGAAATACCTCCTTAAAAAAATATATAAATAATTATAGCATAGATTGTTAATAAAATAAAACATTAGTTATTCACAAGTTGTTAACAGAAGTTATTAACTATGTGAAAAAAAGATTAAGAAAAAGCTGTGAATATGTTAAAAAGAGAGGAAATAAAAATAATAAACGAGAAAATTTAAGATGTTATTAACAAGATTCAAGATTGATATAGAGATACTTAAAGAGTTTTTCACACACAATTAACAACTGTGAATAACTTTTGAATGTGAAATTGTGAATAACTTTATAAATCTGTTAAAAACTTAAGAAAAAAGAAAATGGTTTCTAGCTGTTAATAAAGTTATTAACAAAGATATGTGGATAACTTATAATAAACTGTGGAAAAGTGTTTAAAAGAGATACTTAAATATTTTCTTATACCATATAACAAAAATTAACAGATTATTAACAATAATAACTATTAAATAATGTAGGTGTATTTTTATGCATAATGAAAGAAAGAAGAATTTTTATCACAATTAGTGACAATATCTAGTTATACTTTATAGTATATTTGCACCTGTCTAGATTTTTTTTAGAAAAAACGAGGTTTTTACTTGATAAATTATTTTAGATATGTTAAACTAATTCAGTTATTACATCTATCTAAGTTAAAGAAAAGAAAACTCGAGGAGGACAAAATGAAACGTACGTATCAACCAAATAAAAGAAAACATTCAAAAGTACACGGATTTAGAGCTAGAATGAGCACTAAAAACGGAAGAAATGTATTAGCAAGACGTAGAGCTAAAGGAAGAAAAGTTCTTTCAGCTTAATGTCTGCCAAAGGGTATCACGAAAGTGGTACTCTTTTTTTATTAACTGGTCCTAAAAAATAAGAAAGATAGTTGTAAAAAGTTAAATAAACTGTTAAAATTATTAGTGTTAAGAAAGGTTTTAAAATGAAAAAAGAATATAGAGTAAAAAGAAGTCAAGATTTTGATAATATTATTAGAAAAAAACAATCTTTTGCGAATAGACAGTTTGTTATTTATTATCAAAAAAATAATTTAGACCATATGCGTTTAGGTATTTCTGTTAGTAAAAAATTAGGAAAAGCCTTTGAACGTAATAAAATAAAAAGATACATACGAGAAACTTTTAAAACAAGAAAAGAATTTGTTAAAAACTATGATATTATAGTGATAGCAAGACCTGGTGCTAAAGATATGCCATTCCTAGAGTTTGGCAGCAGCATCGATCATGTTTTAAAAAGATCAAAACTTATGAAAGCGAAGAGGAGTTAAGAATGGAAAAAGAATATTATTATGTTGGAGTTACTGTAGATGAGGCTATAAAAAAAGGATTAAAGGATCTAGCTTTAACAGAAGATGCAGTAAAAATTGAAGTAATCGAAGGCGGTAGCGCAGGTATTTTCGGTTTATTTAAAAAAGAAGCAAAAGTAAAATTAGTTCCATTAGATGAAGATTATAATAAAGAAGATGCTGTTGAATTAGCTAAAACAACTGAAGAAGTGGTTGAAGTTGAGAAAGTAGCAGAAAAAGAGCAAGAAGTTGAAGTTAAAACAACAGAACAAGAAGAAGTTGTTGTAGAAAAAGTGGTTGAACAAGATGTTCATGCTGAAGAAACAAAACCAGCAGTAGAAGAAACTGTTGTAGAAGTTGAACAAAATGAAGAACCGGTTAAAAAAGCTAAAAGAGAAGATTACATCGTAAAAAATCAAGATCGTATTGTAAATTATCTACAAAATATTGTTGTTGCGATGGGATATCCTGATGCGACTGTAGATTTTAGAGAAGATGGTAATCGTCATTTTACTTTAAATATTAAAACAGAAGAAAATACTAGTTTAATAATTGGTAAACGTGGAATAACTTTAAACAGTTTACAATTTTTAGTAAATAACTATGCTAAAAAATTCAGCTCACACTACTTTAGAATAGAAGTTGATTGTGATGATTACAGAGAGAATCGTAAGAAAACATTAGAAGAATTAGCGTTAAATTTAGCTAAAAAATCTAAAAAAATCGGAAAACCTGTTGAATTAGAACCAATGACAAGCATTGAAAGAAAAATTATTCACAATGCCTTAACAGGAATTAAAAATGTTGAAACAGAATCACGTGGTGAAGAGCCACACAGATATTTAGTTATTACAGCTAAATAGGAGGCCTAATGAAGTCAGTATTAATAGTTGATGATAGTTCATATTACAGAAGTCGTGGAGCAGAAATTGCTAGTCGTGCAGGATATAAGTGTCATTTTGCAGAAAATGGCGAACAAGCTGTGAGAATGTATAGAAGGTTAAAACCAGATTTCGTGACGATGGATATTTGTATGCCGATAATGGATGGTTTAGAGGCGACGAAGGAAATTTGTACGAAGTTTCCTGATGCAAAAGTGCTTATCTGCAGTAGTGTTGGTGAAGTACCAGTATATAAAAGACAGGCATTTGCTAATGGGGCTTGTGGTGTACTGCCAAAAGAGTATGATTTAGATGATTTAGAATTTGCGATTTCAGAAATAGAACTTATGAAATAGTAGACTAACTAATATCTTATTAACATCTTTATAATAAAATAAGTAGTTCGGAGATTAATCCAGCTACTTATTTTTTTATTGATTCAAAAATTTAGATTTTTCCCCCCCTAACCTGTTATGTAAAAATGTATATAAAATATAGCTTGGTCGTATATCGAGAAAAATTTAAAGGAATAGTGTATAATAAATAAGATATGAATTTTTAATTAATATAAAGAGTTAGAAGGAGTTTGAATAATGAGTGAAACAATTTGCGCTATATCGACTGCCCTAGGAGAAGGAGCTATAGGTATTGTTAGACTTAGTGGTGACGAAGCATTTAGTATTGCTGAAAAAATAGTAAGACTACCAAAAGGAAAAACGGTAGAGAGTCTAGCTAGTCACACTATAAATTATGGTAATGTAGTTGATCCAGCTACAAACGAAAAAATCGAAGAAATTATGCTTGTAAAAATGGTAGGTCCGCGTACTTATACTACTGAAGATGTTATAGAAATTAACTGTCATGGTGGTATTGTAACAATTCAAAAAGTACTTGCACTTTGTTTAGAACATGGAGCAAGAATGGCTGAACCAGGAGAATTTACTAAACGTGCCTTTTTAAATGGACGTATAGATTTAACACAAGCAGAGGCTGTAATCGACTTTATTAAGAGTAAAACAGATGAAGCTAGTCAAATAGCCAATAACCAAATGCAAGGACGCTTATCGACGCTTATTAAACGTCTACGTGCTGAAATTTTAGATATCTTGACAGTTGTTGAGGTAAATATCGATTATCCTGAATATGATGACCTAGAAATAGAAACGACAAAAACTATTCTTGAAAAATCAACAAGTATCAGAAATAGTTTAGAAAGTCTATTAGAAACATCAAAACAAGGGAAAATTATTAAAGAAGGTATAAATACAGCAATTATAGGACGACCTAACGTTGGGAAGAGCTCGCTGTTAAATAACCTACTACAGGAAAATAAAGCTATTGTAACTGATATTGCAGGAACAACTCGTGATGTTCTAGAAGAGTACGTGAACATTAAAGGAGTACCGATTAAATTAATAGATACGGCTGGTATTCGTGAAACAGATGATATCGTGGAGCAAATCGGGGTTAAACGTAGTAAAGAAGCTTTAGAAAAAGCCGATTTAGTATTATTCTTATTAAATAGTAGTGAAGAATTAACTGAAGATGATAAAGAATTATTAAAACTAACTGAAGGAAAAACAACTATCGTAATATTAAATAAACTAGATTTAGAGACAAAAATTGATATTGCTGAAGTTGAAAAATTAGCCTACAAACACCCTGTTATAAAAACATCTATGACAACATATAAAGGAATAGATGAGTTGGAGAAAAATATTAGAGATTTATTTTTTGGTGGAGCTGCTCGTCCAAAAGATGCGACGTACTTATCAAATACACGTCAAATCAATCTTATTCAACGTGCTTTAACAAGCTTAAATGATGCTATCGGAGCTGCGGAATTAGGATTAGAAGTAGATATGGTCTTAATAGATTATACGAATACTTTCAATCTATTAGGAGAAGTTATCGGAGAAAACTCTGGTGATGAACTGATAAATGAATTATTCAGTAGATTCTGTCTAGGAAAATAAAATGTTTCACATGAAACATGAAACAAAAAGGAGAACGAAATGAAATGTATAAGTTTTAATGTCAATGGTCTAAGAGCGATCGTTGGTAAAAATTTCGAAGAAGATTTTAAACAATTAGATGCTGATTTTTTCTGTTTACAAGAGACAAAAATGCAAGCAGGACAATTAGATTTACAATTCGAGGGGTATTATAGCTATTTTAACTATGCTGAGCGTAAAGGATACTCAGGAACTGCGATATATACTAAACATGAGCCATTAAATGTAACATATGGAATAGGAATAGAGGAACATGATACAGAAGGTCGTGTAATTACACTAGAGTACGATAAATTCTTCTTTATCACTGTATATACGCCGAACTCAGGTAGTGAGCTTAAGAGATTAGAGTACCGTATGAGTTGGGAAGAAGATTTTAAAAACTATTTATTAGAATTAAATAAAACAAAAGGTGTCGTTGTTTGTGGAGATTTAAATGTTGCTCATACAGAAATAGATTTAAAAAACCCGAAATCAAACACGAAAAATGCTGGGTTCACACCGGAAGAAAGAGAAAAATTTACGAAGTTATTAGATGCTGGATTTATCGATACATTTAGATATTACAATCCAGACTTAACAGGTGCTTACTCTTGGTGGAGTTACCGTTTTAATGCACGTAAAAACAATGCAGGATGGAGAATTGATTACTTCTTAGTAAGTCGTGACTTAGAAGACTACTTAGAAAGTGCGGCTATTCACAATGAAATATTTGGTAGTGATCATTGTCCTGTAGAGCTTGTATTAAAAGACAATTTGTTGTAAAATATAATATGCGTTGTGGATAAACCATGACGTATATTTTTATCTTTAGCATGACTGACAAAAGTAATATCTTATTTAAAATCATGCATAATGATTTTAAATACTTATTAAAAAATAAAATTAGCGGGGGTGACTTAATAAAAATAAATTTCTATGAGATTCTGGGTTTAAGTTATTCCTGTATTAATTTTAAGAAAAGAGGTAATTTATGGGACCAAAATTTTATATAGAAGATGTAAATGAATGGGACACAAAATATTCTATCGATTACATTAAATTCGATGAGTTTGGAGTGATTGATGTTGTAAGAGTAACAGAAGAGAAAGATTATCTAGTTCACGGGAATATTAAGTTACCAATCTTTGATTCGGAAAATGAGTATATAGATTACTTGGAAAAAGAAGATATAATAGATCCATACTTGGCAGGTATTCTTCGCAAATTAATAGGATACAAGCCTGAAAGAATGATAATAGACGAAGTTTCACTAAATAATGTACTATTTATAGGTGATCCTAGGGGTGCAGAAAGAGCAACAGGTTTTAAAGATGCATTTGAACTTATGATGGAAGCTACGATGAGATGGGAATTCTCAGCTTTAGAGGCACTTAGAAGAACGATGCAGGTTATAAGAATATTAATGCGGGACAAAGAGCATAAATTAAGTGATGGGCCTATTAGAATAAAAAAGGCGAGCTAATGCTAAGAAAAACAAAATTAGAAAAATAATAGCAAGTAATGAAGAGAATAGCAGAGGGTCGTGTTTTTTAAAGAATAAGCTATAAAAATGAGTGGGAACATGGAAAAACTAGTAAAGTGACGACTAGTAATGATATAAATGAAGGTATTTCTTATGTCTTAGAAAAACTGGGAGAAACAGTAGAGACAATGACACTTACTACTTTTTATGAAGATTATGAGAAATACCCTACTTTTTTGCTGAAAATATCAATTATTTAGTTATTCATCATTTAGCTATGATAAAATATCTTCGAAATCAGTGGATTGTACATGAAATTTTACAATCTATTTAGCTCTTTGCTAAAATTAAAAACATAGAATTTTCATAAATGAATACTCATTTAAACAACAATACGATAAGAAAATATTTAAGTGACTTTAAAATTGTATGAAAATAAAAAACAAAATTATCTATAAAAAATATTTTAGATGATAAAGATAGAATAGCGTAGGAGTTAAAAATAGAATAATATAAATGTTTCACGTAAAACAAAAGGAGTGATAGGTTTGAAATTTTATTCTTATGAATATTTATTAAATAAAATAGATCAGAGTAATACTATAACATATGTAGTAGGAGGATGCTTACTATTAATAATAATAGTATCACTAATTAAGTATTATAAAAATAGACAAGATAGCAAGTATAGAGAATTAGCTATCATAATGATATTAGGTATCTTTTTATTAATCGGGATACAAGTAAGTGATTATCAAAGTAATAGTATATCAGCTAATCAGTATAAAAGCTCTATTGAATTTATTGAGGGAGTTTCAGAAAAATTAAATATTGACAAAACACATATCTATATAAATAGTGAAGCCTCTATAGAAAATTCATTTTTAAAAATAGATGATAACTACTATAGAGTAATAAGTAACGGAAAAAAAGGTGATTATTTACTAGAGAAAATAGAATTGGTAGAACCAATTGTTGAAAAAGTGGAGGTGAAAAGATAATGCAACTTTCATATATAGATATAGCAATAAAACTAGCTTTAGGTTTATTATCGCTTGTAATAGTAATTAATATATCAGGAAAAGGAAATTTAGCACCAACTTCAGCGAGTGATCAAGTTCAAAACTATGTACTCGGGGGAATATTAGGAGGGGTAATATATAGTCCATCAATTTCTATTTTACAATACTTCAATATATTATTAATATGGATAATTTTGGTATTAGGTCTGAAGTGGTTAAAAACAAATAACTCATACTTAAAAAAAATGCTAGACGGAGAACCTACAACAATAATAAAAAAAGGAAAAATAGATGTAGAAGCAACAAGAAAAGCTGGTTTAACAGCACAAGACATAGCTTTTAAATTAAGAACACAAGGTGTTTATAGTATTCAAAAAGTAAAAAGAGCGGTTTTAGAACAAAATGGACAACTAATTATAATACAACAAGGTGAGGAAAATCCTAAATATCCGGTAATTACTGATGGAACGATCCAACATGGTACATTAGAATCGATGGATAAAACAGAAGAATGGTTAAAAGAAACTTTATTGGAATTAGGATATGAAGACACATCTAAAATATTCTTAGCAGAGTATGACAAAGGACAATTACATATAATCGAATACTAATATAATTTATTTTTTAAATAAAATTAAAAATTTTAACAAGACAATAACAAATTAATTAAATAAGAAAATAATAATATCGATTAATATAACAAAAAGTAAAAGCAGGAAATTGAAAAAATCAATTTTCTGCTTTTAAAAAACTATTTTTCAGCATTAATAAAATCGAAAGAAGAATCTTCTTGGAATTTTTTAACGACATAAGAGCAAGCTGGTTTAATTTTTTTATTTTGCTCAGTCATATCTTTAACAAGAGCATCTAATAACTTTCCTGCTACACCTTGCCCTCGAAGTGAAGGATCAACAAAAGTATGCTCAGCGACAACTACGTTAGGATTATTAGTAGTAGCATAGGTAATTTCAGCTATAACTCTACCATTTTCATCATATTTTACGAATCCATCATTTGTTTTAGTAAATTCCATATAAACCTCCTGGGATACTCATATAGTGTTATTAGTGCTATTATACCATAAATAAAGGGAAAGAGTATCCTACATATCATTCTTTAAAAGCACTACAATTA
>CALIWM010000220.1:0-8446 GCA_938046645.1 uncultured Gemella sp.
CTGTTTGGATAATAGCTAATAGGTTGTTCTTCTCTGGAATTGCAATGGTAGCTATTTTACTAATAAAAGATAAGAAAAATTTAGTGAGGGTATTTTCAAATAAGATAGATATTTTAAAACTATTAAATTTTTCTTTTTTCGGGCTGTTAATCTGTCAAGGGACATTCTTTTTAACAATTAAGTATACTAATGCTGGTATGGCAACGGTTATACAGTATATTGGTCCAGTAATAATAATGTTATATTATTGTGTAATTGGGAGAAGATGGCCTCTTCCTAGAGAAGTTATTGCAATAGTAGTTTCACTATTTGGAACGGTGTTAATAGCAACCCATTTTGATTTTAGTAAACTGAATATTTCTACATTAGGATTATTCTGGGGATTACTTTCTGCATTTGGTCTTGCTAGTTATAATATTTTTTCAATAAGTTTAACTACAAAATATGGTGTAATGCCTATAATGGCTTGGGGACTATTATTTTCTGGTATTGTAGTATACTTCTTAACAGGTAGTTATTATATTCCGGATAATTTTAAATTGATTGATTTAATATGTATGTCAGGAGTAGTATTAATCGGAACAATAATGTCATTTTCTTTATATTTAGAAGGTGTTAGGTTAATTGGTGCAGTTACGGGAAGTATTATCGGCTGTTTTGAACCAATAGCAGCTATAATCTTTTCTTTCCTGTTGTTAGGAACAATATTTGGAACAATAGATTTAATAGGTGCAGCGTTTATTCTATCAGCGGTTATTGTTCTAAGTAAGAGATAAAAAGGAAATAAGAGTTTAAGATATTTTATAAACCAAACGGGGGTAACTTTGAAGGTCAATTTTTTCATTTGACGATTTCAAGTTACTCCCATTTAAAGTATTAAGTATAAAAGAGTTAATTTAAAGAACGGGTAAATAAAAATATTTATTTTTAAAATATTTCTGTGTAATATACAGAGAAAGGATAAAAATGAGCAACGTAAAATTTGACGAAATGTATAAAAGTATGAATACTAAAGAACTTACAGCATTGGCTAAAGAACTTGGTGTTCCAAGATATTATACATTAAATAAAAAAGAATTAGTTTTAGCAATTTTAGAAAAACAATCTGTAAGTGAAGAGCATTACTATGCATCTGGAATTTTGGATGATATACATCCAGAAAATGGTTTTGGATTCCTAAGAACAGTTGATTATAAAAAAGGAGAAACAGACATTTATATATCTGCTTCTCAAATTCGTCGCTTTGAACTTAAAAAAGGTGATGAAGTTTATGGTAAAGTTCGAAAACCACGTGAAGGTGAAAGATATGCAGGACTTTTACAAGTTGATACAGTTAATGATGTTGATGCAGAAGTCGCGAAAGGTAGAACACATTTTCAAGCATTAACACCGATTTATCCAGATAAAAAAATAGTTTTGGAAACTACAAAAGAGAAACTTTCTACAAGATTCGTTGATTTAGTAGCACCTATTGGATTTGGACAACGTGGATTAATTGTTGCACCACCAAAAGTTGGTAAAACAACATTACTAAAAGATATTGCAAATTCAATTAGAAAAAATTATCCTGATAAGAAATTGATTATTCTTTTAATTGATGAAAGACCCGAAGAGGTTACTGATATGGAAAGATCTGTAAGAGGTGCAGATGTTGTAAGTTCTACATTTGATGAAACGTCAGAGAACCATATTAAGATGGCTGAACTAGTAATTGAACATGCTAAACGTCGTGTAGAACTTGGTCAAGATGTAATTATACTTATGGATAGTATTACAAGATTAGCACGTGCTTACAATATTGTGGAGCCAAGTAGTGGGAAAGTCTTAAGTGGTGGTGTTGATCCATCGAGTCTTCATAAACCTAAAGCATTCTTTGGAGCAGCAAGAAATGTAGAAGGTGGAGGAAGTTTAACTATAATCGCTACTGCCTTGATTAATACGGGTTCTAGAATGGATGATTTGATATTTGAAGAATTCAAAGGAACTGGAAATATGGAAATTGTCTTATCTCCAGAACTCGCTTCAAGAAGAGTTTATCCGGCTATTGACTTCTTGAAGAGTTCTACAAGGAAAGAGGATTTACTTTTAACAGAAGATGAAGTGAAAATTTTATGGCAAACACGTAGAAAGCTTGAAGATGTTAGTGAACCAACGATTGGAGTTCTAAATCATCTTAGAAAACATGAAAGTAATGCGGATTATATTGCTGAAATGAAAAAATTCATAAGAGATTAATATACTAATTGTATGATTATTAGACAGTGTATGTTCTCTATGGTATAATCATTAGGACATATTAATTTTAGGAGGATTACATTGGAAACAATTAAATTTTTAATTGATTTTGTATTGCATATTGACAAACATCTTGGTGAATTAATGATTCAACACGGTCCATGGTGGATGTATGGGATAATTTTCTTAATTATCTTTATCGAAACTGGTGTTGTATTTATGCCGTTTTTACCGGGTGACTCATTATTATTTGCTAGTGGAGCACTTTGGGCAGCAACAGGAAATAATATATTCTTATTATTACTTTTATGTATAAGTGCTGCTGTAATCGGTGATAACTGTAACTATTTTATTGGAAGAAACTTCTCTGAATATTTAAAGAGTAAAGCGTGGTTTAAAAAGTTTGTGTCTGATGAAAACATAAAAGACGCGGAAAACTTCATAGCAAAACATGGAGGAAAATCTATTTTCTTAGCTAGATTCTTTCCAATTATCCGTACGATCGTTCCATTTATCGTAGGAGCTGGTAAGATGAAATACTCTAAATTTAGAGTGATAGATTTCTTTGGAGGGCTTTGCTGGTGTACATTATTTGTATCAGTAGGGTACATCTTTGGAAATATTCCATCTGTTAAGAATAACTTTTCTTTAGTTGTAATTGCTATTATTTTAATCAGCTTAATTCCATTAGTTATTGGAGCAATTAAATCTAGAAAAAAAGCATAAAATAATAGGGTGTATAATAATTAGTGTGGATGAGAAAAATCCATACTAATTATTTTTTTATTAATTAAGAAAGTAGTTACAAAAGAAATATTTGTACATTTTGTTATACAAAAAAGTAAGTCTATCAATAAAAGATGAGCTTGCCTGTATGAAGACAACTAAATATAAAAAATAAAACAATCTATCAAATTTGACAGGGAGATAAATTCAAAGTTAAATTAATTATATGAGGGACTTGAATTAAAAAATGTGTTTATAATGAGTATAGATGAGAATTATCTTTATTTGTATAAAGCAAACTATGAAAATTTAGATAAAAATGTATTGTTAGAAACAAATGTAGTGGAAGAAAGACGATTGCTTTATGTAGCAATGACAAGAGCAGAAGAAAGATTGTATATATATTAGGGGCATAAAGATAGTAAGTTTATAAAAGAATTAAAAGAAATAGAAAGTATTTTGACAGAGTGTAAAGAGTGATGTTTTAACAAATATTTTAAAAAATTAAATAAAAGACTTGTATTTTTTATTTTTTTACTATATAATAAAACTAACAATTCATTTCTAATATCAAAAAAAAAGGTTAAATTTTCTGAAAAATAGCAGAAAGAAGGTCTATTATTATGAAAAAGAAATTATTTTTTGTTTTATTATTATCAGGTAGTATGTTTTTAAATTTTAATATAGCTGATGTAAAAGAAAGAACAGAAGTTACTACTTTTTATCAGTATACTACTATTGCGAATGATGGTGGGGGTTCACCATTGGAACCAACTATTAATTGGTAATTATTAGGAATTTTATATGTTTAATTATTCTCCTACAGAAGAAGAAATTTTAACTGATTTATATAATTTGATATTAGATAAAGAGGTTGGAATAAAAGAGAGAGAATTGTATAAGAAAGCTATTTTGTTAATTGAAAAAGAAAATGAATATTATGAAGCAGTTTTATTTCAATTAGCACCTGCTTTAGCTTATTTAGCACGACAAAAAAGTATTTCTAGTAATGGTTGTATTTTTATGACTAAAATTAGTAGATTTACTAATAATTCTATAGGCTTTTATTTATTTGATTCTATATTAAAAAAATAATTGTTAAAATCAAAGAAAACAGTGTAAAGTATGTATATAAAGCAATTAGTTAGTAGTAAAGACCTAAGGACTCGGTAATAGCCCCCAAAATTTGGACAAATTTTGGAGGGCTATTTATTATGGAAATAGAAGAGTGATTAATTCAATAAGTGTTATTGTATAAAAAAAGGGAGTGACTCAAAAATCATGATTTTAGAAATCGATTTTATTGAGTCATTCCCGTTTTATCTATGAGTCCGCTTATTAACTTTTTTTATTAAGGACTTTTCAGTCATTCACAGATAATTTAAATTTTTTTAAAGTATATTATTCAGCGAATCCATTTGGATGTTTACTTTGCCATCTCCAAGAATCTTCACACATACGTTTTATATCGTATTGAGCTTCCCAACCAAGTTCTTCTTTTGCTTTTGTAGCATCAGCATAACATGCTGCAATATCTCCTGCACGACGCGGAGTTATAACATAAGGTAAATCACGCCCTACAGCAGCAGATGCACTTTTAATAATATCTAATACAGAATAACCAATTCCTGTTCCTAAGTTATAAATTGTTAAGCCACTACCTTTTTCTAATTTCTTAAGAGCAGAAACATGACCGCGAGCTAAATCTACTACGTGGATGTAGTCACGTATTCCAGTACCGTCATGTGTATCAAAATCATTACCAAAAACTTGAACTTTTTCTAGTTTACCTACAGCAACTTGCATAATATAAGGGATTAGGTTGTTTGGTACTCCTTTTGGATCTTCACCGATATCTCCACACTCATGTGCCCCGATTGGATTAAAGTAACGAAGGAGTACAATATTCCATTCGTTGTCTGCTTTATAAACATCTTTTAAAATATCTTCAGTTATTAATTTAGTACGTCCGTATGGGTTAGTTACAGATAATGGGAAATCTTCTTTAATTGGTAATGTATGAGGATCTCCATAAACTGTAGCTGATGAACTGAAAATTATATTTTTACAGTTGTGTTTTTCCATAACACGGAACAAAGTAATAGTTCCAGCTATATTGTTATCATAATATGCTAATGGGATTTCACAAGATTCACCAACGGCTTTTAATCCAGCATAGTGAATAACTCCATAAATATTTCCTTCTTTTTCGAAAACTTCGTTTAATTTATCTTCATCACGAACATCAACTTCATAAAATGTTACCTTTTTACCAGTTACTCTTTCTACAACTTCTAAACTTTTTTTATTTGCGTTATATAAGTTATCAACGACAACTACTTCATTTCCATTATTTAATAATTCTATACAAGTGTGGGATCCAATGAATCCAGCTCCACCTGTAACAAGTATTTTCTTAGTCATAGTGTAATCCTTTCCATTCTGTAATATATATATATATATCATATAAAGTACATATAAGTCAACAAAAAAATGAAAAAATATGAAAATAGTTTCTATTATTTTCAAGTGGATATTGAATAGTTATTATGATAGAGGTGATGAGTTGGAGGAAGAGTTTTTATGCAGAAAAGTTGCTAGTGTGAGTTTATAAAGATATAATTAAAGTATACATAGTAGTTTGGAGGAAAACATGAAATTAGGAATTATTGGTTCTGGAATGGTAGTGAAAGATTTCTTATCTTTTGCTCATGAACTTTCAGAAATAAAATTAGAAGCTATAACAGCGAGAAATATTGAAAATTTAAAAGAATTACAAAATAAATATAATATTAAGAACATATATACTGATATTGATATTTGTCTAGAAAATAAAGAGATTGATACAATTTATGTTGCAGTTCCAAATTACTTACATTATACAGTTGCTAAGAAAGCTTTAGAAGCTGGTAAAAATGTTATTTGTGAGAAACCTTTTACCTTAAAGTATGATGAAGCTGCAGAATTATTTGAAATAGCTGAGGGTAAAGGATTAATATTAATGGAAGCAATAACAAATCAATATCAAAAAAATTATCTTGATATACAAGACAATATAGATAACATCGGGGAAATACGACTTGTTGAGTGTAATTTTTCTCAACTTTCTTCACGATATGAAGCATTTAAAAATTGAATTATTGCACCTGTTTTTGATAAGAGTAAAGGAGGAGGAGTACTTGGTGATTTAAATATTTATAATATACACTTTGTTGTTGGATTGTTTGGAAGATCTAAAAAAGTACATTATTTACCAAACATTGTTAATGATGTAGACACTTCTGGTATTCTTCTATTAGAATATGATAACTTTAAAGTAGTGTGCATTGCAGCCAAAGATACTTTTAATAATAGTTATGTCAATATTCAAGGTGATAAAGGAATAATAAAGGTTGTTGGACCTACAAACGAAATACCAAATTACAGTATTCAAACTAAAGATAAGCTTATTGAGAAAAATAATAATATTCATTCACACAGAATGTTTGCTGAGTTTAAAAAATTCGTTGAAGTTATAAATAATAAAGATTTTGAATTTATGGATTATCAAAAAGAACAAACTTTGAATGTTGTGTATATTTATGAAGAAGCGAAAAAAATTTATAGAAAATTAAAAAGGAGAAAATCACATGAAAAAATTTTTTAGTAAACCATTTGGAACAGAGGAACAACCTATAGAGGAAGGAAGATATAGACTATTTTGGTCTGCTCTATGTCCGTATGCACATAGAGCAGTTATAGCAAGAGAGATACTAGGGTTAGATGATGCGATTAGTTTAGGAACATTGGATTATCGTCGTGGAGAAGAAGGATGGCAATTTAGCTTAGATAAAGATGGTCTAGATCCAGTTTTAAAACAATCAAAAATTAAAGATGTGTACTTAAATAGTGATTCAGATTATGAAGGACCATATTCAGTACCAGTGCTTGTTGATGTAACTACAGGAAAAGTAGTTAGAAAAGAATCAGCTGAGTTACTTCATGAATTCGCGACAGTATTTAGTAAACTACATAAGAAAGACGGAATAGATTTATATCCTGAACATCTTGCTGATCAAATTGATGAGTGGAATGAAAAATTAGCTGTAGCTATTAATGATGGTGTATATGGAATGGGATTTGCTGAAAGCCAAGAAAAATATGATGAGGCATTCGATAGATTCTTCGATATGATGGATGTATTTGAGAAACGTTTATCAAATCAAAGATACTTCCATGGTAATACAATAACAGAAACAGATATTCGTTTCTATACTACTATGATTCGTTTTGATGTCGTTTATTATGGATTATATTCTGCGAATAAAAAGAGAATTGAGGAATATCCTAACATTTTCAACTATTTAAAAGATTTATATCAAACACCAGGATTCGGCTCTACAACAGATTTTGAAGCAATTAAAGTCGGGTATTATGTATCAGCAGGTAAAATTATTGTACCAAAAGGACCAGAAGTAGATAAGTGGAATCAAAGTCACGATAGAGCTAGATTCGAATAAAGGTTTTATGAAAATAATTGATGTAGAAGAATATAACTTCTCAAAAGAACAACTTTTACAGTTTGGATTTAGGGAAGAAGCGGAAAAACTAATATATCGGAAAGAAATTTTAGACAATAGTTTTCTAATAGAAATAGTATTTGTTAATAATCAACTAATGGTAGAAGTTTATGACATAGAATTTGATGAGATTTATTCATTATTTAGTGTAGATACTGCTGTAGGTGAAACGGTTCAAAATATTAGAGAACATGTAGAGAAACTACTAAGTTCAATATTAGGGTTAGCTGATGAATCAGGAAAAATAAGTTCAGAAATCATCGACTATTGTAATAATAAATACGGTGAAAATCATGTTAATCCTTTTAAAAAACATCCCGATATATTGGCGTTTGTGAATAAAAAAAATAAATGGTATGCCTTGTTATCGGATGTAGAGTATAATAAATTGAGTAAAAATACTGATATTACAACTAAGGTGAAAATTCTAAATGTAAAATATCCTACGGATAGAATTTTAGAAATTATTGATAATAAAAATATTTTTCCAGCATACCATATGAATAAAAAACATTGGTGTACAATTTGCCTTGATGGAACAGTTGAATTAGAAAAAATTTATAAGAAAATTGATATTAGTTATGAACTAGCAAAATGATACTTAAATAAAATATTGATAAGTACCTACTATTATTATATAATTAGAATATGAAAAAGAGGAGGTATTTTTATGGCTACATTAACAATTAATACAGATGAAAAAACAGCTGAAAATTTTTATGCTTTTTGTGAAGAACTTGGCTTGGATATGTCAACTGCTATAAATTTATTTATTAGGACTTGTTTAAGAGAAAAAAGAATTCCTTTTGAACTTAGTTTATTAAATAAAAAAAGTTCCAAAAATTTAGAGAATACATCCCCTTCAATAGAAGAATTAATGGAAAATTTAGATGTTTAATAAATATAATTGAGGTTAAAAAATGTTA
>CALIWM010000221.1:0-5658 GCA_938046645.1 uncultured Gemella sp.
TATTTGTTGTAAATTAGTATCTAATAATTTATCAAGTTGTCTTTTCATAACTACACCAAAACATTTATTAAATGGGAGTGACTCAAAAATCATGATTTTTGAGTCACTCCCCTTTTAATGCTTATCCTCTAACTTCTTCTAAGTCTAATGTTGACTTCGCATTTAGCGTTAATGGATTAGCAAAAATATTATTTTTATAATAATAGTATCCTGCTGCCCCCATCATCGCGGCATTATCACTGCAATAACTCATTTTTGGAATAAGTACTTCTACTCCTAATTGTTCTTCTAGTTCTAGGACTTGCTTACGAAGTTCACTATTACCTGCAACACCACCTGCTAAAATCAACTGTTTAACACCTAAATTGACAATAGCTTTCTTAGTTTTTGCGATTAAAACTTCAACTACCGCTGTTTGAAAGCTGCATGCTAAGTCTTCAGGTACAATTTCTTCTCCTCGTTGTTTTGCATTATGTACAAAGTTAATCACTGCTGACTTCATACCTGAAAAACTAAAGTTATAATCATCACTATCAATCATTGCCCGAGGGAATTTATACTTATCTTCACCCAACTTAGCTAGTTTATCTACTTTAGGTCCTCCAGGATATTCTAGATTTAACTGTCTTGCGACTTTATCGTACGCTTCACCTACAGCATCATCATGAGTAGAACCTATTATTTCAAAATCAAGTTCATCTTTTAAATATACAAGTTCAGTGTGTCCTCCACTAACTACAAGTGCTAGAGATGGATATACTATATCATTATCAATATTACTAGCATAGATATGACCTGCAATATGATGTGCTGCAATTAGAGGCTTATCTAAAGCATAACTTAATGTTTTCGCCACATTAACACCAACTAGTAATGAACCTATTAACCCAGGTCCTTGTGTTACACAAATTGCATCTATCTCATCTAATGTTGTTTTCGCTTCTTCTAGAGCTTCTTCAACAATTTGCATCACTACCTCTATGTGTTGTCTACTCGCTATTTCAGGTACTACCCCTCCAAATTGCTTATGAGTTTCAATTTGACTACTTACAATATTCGATAGTACTTCTTTACCATTTTTAACCACAGCCACACTAGTTTCATCACAACTTGTTTCTATCGCTAAGATAGTTACATTATCTAAATTCTTAAATTCTTTCATTGCTAAAATCCCTTATCATTACATAAGCATTCTCGCCATTGTTTTTGTAATAATTCTTTCTTATATCAATAGTACTAAATCCTGCTTTTTCATAGATAGTTATTGCGGGCATATTACTCACACGCACTTCTACAATCGCTTTTTTTACACCTTTTAATTTTAAAAGTTGCATAACATAAGTAAAGAAAATTTGACCTAGTTTTTTATTTTGATGAGGTTTATCGATGACTATTTTATTAACTTGATATTCATCAGCAACTAACCAACCACCGCAAAAACCAATAATTTCATCATTATTAAATAATCCATAGTATTCTGCATTTGCATGTTCAAGTTCAGACTTAAACATATCTTTTGTCCATGCATCATCAAAATTATCAATATCTATCTTCGATAATACATCTAGATTACTTATATCAACTCTATCTACTTTTATCATTTTCAAGCTCTCTTTCTGCTTCAGTTTTTCTTAAGTATTGTGGTTTCATATTATAACAATCGACTTCTTCTAATGAATCGTATATTTTTACAACATTTGCTGCTCGGACCATTTCTTCATTTTTTAATCCATCAAGAAGAAGTTCATTTAATTTTTCTATATCCTTACTGATATATACAAATTCTTTATTCTGAGAAACAAGGAAATCGTTGATTTCTTCAAGTGAGTAATACCCTTCTTCTAATGTTTCTATTAAGTTACCGTCAATATTTTCGTATACTGCACCAAAAACATTACCACGGCGTGCATCAATAAATGGAACAAGTAACTTATTACTATCGAATTCCAATAACGCCTGTAATTTTAAAGAAGAAACTTTTTTTAGTTTAATCTTAAGTGTATAAGCTAGTGTTTTACATACTGCTGCGACTACGCGAATTGCTGTATATGAACCTGGTCCCTCACTAGATATTATTTCTGTTAAATCAGTCTTTTTCTTATTTGCTTCTTTTAAGCAATTTTCTATTTCTTCTAAAATTACCGCGGACAAGTTATTGCTACATACAAAGTTTTTTTCGGCTAGAATATTTTTTTCTTCAATACATGCAATTGAACATACACCATTCGAAGCTTCTACAATTAAACTTACCAATTTTCACGTATCCTTTCTTCTATTTTTTCATATTCACCATTAGAAATAATTTCAACTTCTCTATGGTTATCTACTAATCGAATATTAAAAATTAATCTTTCTTTCGGTAAAAAGTCTTCGATAAACTCTCCCCACTCAATAACACTAACATTATCTTCAAAGAAAATATCTTCGAATCCTAAATCTTCATCACTATCTTCTAAACGATAAGCATCAATATGATATAATTTTCCATTAGGATATTTATATTCTTTCATTATATTAAAAGTTGGTGAATTAACTACACTTTTTACTCCTAAATATTCTGCTAAATATTTCGTAAATGTTGTTTTACCTGCGGCTAGATCACCATTTAACAAAAGTACTAATCTATCTTCTATACCTTCACTAACAATTTTCGCTAAACGTTTAGTATCTTCTAAATCTCTTATAACTATTTTTAACATTGTTAATCCTTCTAAATTTTTAATTTATTTACCATCTACTATAATACCATATTTACCAGTATATTCCAACAACTAACAGCTTAATTATTAGCACAAAATAACGCCAAGACATCTCTATCTTAGCGTTATTGTGACTCATATAATCTGTTGTTAAATCAAATATTATTTTACTACTCTTACTCTTGAAGTTCTTTCAATTGGTGCAGCTTCTTGTAATTTTTCACCAAATGGCATTTGAGCACGTAGTACTAAGTTAGCCGGAATATCCCATTCTGCAGCAACTTTTTCATCAATTACTGGGTTATAGTGTTGAATGTTAGCTCCAACTCCAGCTTCTGCTAATGCATTCCAAACTGCAAATGATGCAATCCCTGTTGATTGTTCTGACCAAATTGGGAAATTATCAGCATATGATGGAAATTGTTCTTGTAGGCCTTTTACAACATTATGGTCTTCAAAGAATAAAATTGTTCCATACGCTGCTGCAAAATTATCAATTTTCCCTTTTGTAGCTGCTTTAGCTTCTTCATTTGGTAAGAATTTTTCTAATTCACCAAATGTAATATCCCAAAGTTTTTGGTGGTTTTCACCTAGTAAAACTACTGCGTGTGCAGTTTGTGAGTTAAATGCACTTGGTGAGTATTTAACTGCATTATCGATAATTTCTAATACTTCTTGTTCTGAAATTGGTAAATTTTTACCTAGTGCATAAACACTTCTTCTGTTTTGATATAAATTTTTTGCTTCTGTCATTATTATGTCCTCCGTTTTTTGGCTATTGCCAAACTTTATTATTTGTTTTATAATTGTTATATATATAATTATAATATATACAAAAATTTTATCAAGTACGTTTTTTAAAAATAGTAAGTATCTTTTATGATAGAATTGTATAATACCAACAAAATTTTAAGGAGATTTTTTATGGAACAACAAGAACCTTTTGGAAAATGCCCCTTTTTTACAACTCAAAAAATCTTATCTGGAAAATGGACAATATTAATTCTTCATCTACTAGAAGATAAAAGTGTTAGATTTAATGAGTTACAAAGATCACTAGGGACAATTACCCAAGCAACATTGACAAAACAATTAAAACAATTAGAACAAGATGGATTAATAAATCGTAAAGTTTATGCTCAAATTCCTCCAAAAGTTGAGTACAGCTTAACAGATATCGGAAAAAAATTCCAATCAGTACTTAATGAATTAGAAATTTGGGGCAACGACTATATTGAATATTTAAAAGAAAATAAAGAAGCAGTATAAAGTTATGGATAAACTAAATGAAATTAAATCAAAACTTCACCTACTTTCAGATCAACAATTAGATATAATACATAGACTTATTTCAACTTGGAAGATTGAAGACAATAAAATTCAAACAGATGAAAATCTTGTCAAAAAAATATATGAAAGTACAATATCACCTATAGAAGATCCTTTAAAGAATTATTCAAAAGAAGAACTCTTAGAAGAATACGGTGTCTTATTTTATAATCCTAAAGAATCAACTAGCGAGAATTTCGGAGAAGTTTCAATCGAATATAATTATGAAGGGAACACTCAATCACAAGAGGTTAATAAGTACACAAAAACTAGCAAATTGTTTAATACTAATGAAAATAATTCGAACATAGAAACTTCGAATCATTATCAAAATACTGAAATAGATGATTTCGATCCATTATTCCCTGATACTGACTTCGATTCATTAACTGGTCTTAATAAAAGCAAATATGATGACTTAGATTTTTCAGCATTAATTTCTAAAAAGCCAAATTAGCTCTACATTCTATAAAGGGGAACTTATCGAAGATACCTATTTTTTCAAACTTAAATAAATAAATTCACTATTCAAAACTCAAAAAGAGAAGCAAAGTTAGTTGCTTCTCTTTTTTTGAAGAATTATTTTTCTTTACGACGTCTAATTGCTGATAATGCTAAACCTAATAACGCTATACCATAACCAGCAATAGAATTACTTTCTAATCCTGTATTTGGTAATTTTTCAATCTTGTTAGCATTAACTTTTCCAGATGAAGTATTTGTCATTGGCTCTTTAACAGTGCTTGTTTTATGAGGATTTACGTTTGAATTATTATTATTATTATTATTATTATTATTATTATCAGGCACTTTGTGTTTTTCAATTACTTTTACTGGAACGTTAACTATAACTTTTTGACCGTTTGGTAACTCTATTTCTACAGGTACTGATGGTTTTTCACCTGGTGTCTCAGTTTTTGGAATTTCTCCCACTTTTGTAATTTTCCATCCTTCTGGTAAATCTACATGTTTTTTAACGTCATTTTCTGTAATAGGTGTTCCAACTTCTACTACAATAGGAGTCACATTTGGAGTTACAATTACTGGTACATCCACCGTAACTTTTCTACCATCAGGTAATTCTATTTCAACAGTTACTGAAGGTTTATTTCCTGGTGTTGTAGTTGTTGGGATTTCTCCTACTTTCGTTATTTTCCATCCTTCTGGTAGATCAACATGTTTTTTCACATCATCTTGTGTTATTGGAGTACCTACCTTAACTACTATTGGAGTAGTTTTTGGTGTAACAATTACTGGTACTTTTACAGTAACTCGTTTTCCTCCTGGTAATTCAATAACTACTGGAATACTAGGTCTTTCACCCGGAACATCTGTTGAAGGTTTATCTCCAATACTTATGACTTTACCACCTTCAGGTATTTTAACATGTTTTTCTACATCTTCATTAGTAATCGGATCACCAAGTTTCTTAACTATATCTTTTATTGGTGTAACGTTTACCGGAACTTCTACCTCTACTTGTTTTCCATTTGGAAGTTCAATTTTAACTTTAACTGTTCCTTTGTCTCCTGGTGTATTTACTTTAGGAATTTCACCTACACCAATAATTTTTCCACCTTCTGGGACTTTAACATGTTTTTCAATATCTTCTCTTGTTATATCTTCAAAA
>CALIWM010000222.1:0-6215 GCA_938046645.1 uncultured Gemella sp.
ATCCTATATTTTTTTCCACTTAATTCAAAATCAAAGGTAACCTGTGTTTTATCCTTATCCAAGGCTGTCTTCGTTCTTAGTGAAGCTATATCTTTGCCTCCGGTTGTCTTATTATATAATGCATAAGTAATAGCATCAAATAGTGTTGATTTCCCTGAACCAGTTTTCCCTGTAATTAGAAAAATCGGCTCATTTATTATTTTATCCCATTCTATTATTTCGTTCTTATATGGTCCAAACTCTTTTAATTCTAATTTAATTGGTTTCATCTTGATTCACCTTATCTATAATATTTACTAGTACCTTTTTTTGACCTTCAGTTAATTCACTACTAGTTTGTTCATTATAGAATCCCTCTATTAACTGTAAAGGACTCTTAGTTAGCATCTCTCTATCTAATTTCACTTCATTATCGATGCCAGTATTTCTTTTTTGCTTTAGTATAAGAGTATTAGGGTAATATTCTTTAATTCTAGGTAACGGATCAGTTATCCCCTCTAAACCGCTGAGCTCCATACTAAAATAATCATTTTTACAATCAAAATTTTGTTGAAATTCTTTTGTTAAAACTTCTTCATACGATGCGCTAATATTATGTAGCTTTCTTTTTTGCTTTAATGGAATAAACTCTTCACTATAACTTTCTTTTGTTACCTCTATAAGCCTCATACCTTTAGTTTGGGAAGCTTCAGAGAATGAGTAGGCCATTGGACTTCCGCTATATTTCAAACGTTCCTCATTTATTGCATTCGGATTATGAAGATGACCTAGAGCTACATAATCAAACTTATCAAATACTTCCACAACCACATTTTCAACAGTTCCTACAGATATTTCTCTTTCAGAATCGGTCTCTAATCCACCAGAGACAAAAGTATGAGCGACTAAAATATTAGTCTTATTAGTATCTAAATTTTTATAAATTTCATCAATTACTCTTTTAGTTGCTGCATTATGAGTTGTTAATGAAGCATCTTCAAAATATTCTCTCGCTTCAAAAGGTTCAAAATATGGTAATAAATATATATCGGCATCTTCATAAGAAAGCTTATCAAAAGCTTGCTCTAATCTTGTGTGAAGATAAAATTTATGTTTACTAAACCAAGCTTCACCAATAGCTAATCTTTCTCTACTATCATGATTTCCACTAATGGCAAAAATTGGTACATTGCACTCTATATTAATTTTGACTAATAGTTCTTGTAGAAGTGTAGTCGCTTCTTTACTTGGAACACTCCTATCGTATAAATCTCCCGCAATAACTAAAAAATCAGGATTGATTTTCTTCATTTCAGTTATTAGATCATCTAACACAACTTGCTGCTCTTCTAATAAATCTTTTCCTTGTAATTTTCTTCCAATATGCCAATCAGCAGTATGTAAAAATTTAACCATAATATCACCTTTTTCTATAAATTATCTCTATTATATTATAGCTTAAAACAATTAAAAATAGTAGGTAGTGATTTGAAAATCGTGATTTTAAAGTAACCTATTTTATCTAGTCACCTTAGATTTCAATAAACCATTACGGCTATAGGTTCTCACATACACCATTTTAAAAAGAGCATCCGTGGTTAACTAAATTATTAATTACAAATTTTTTATTTACAATATTTAAAATTAACTTTTCTTCTAAAGATATAAAAAATAACGAGAAGTAAAATCAACTTCTCGTTATAAATACTATCTATTTTCCAAATAATCTTTGGATGTCATTCCATGTTACTGCCAACATTAACGCAACCATTAATAATCCAAATGCTATTGTTAAGTAATATTGGGCTTTTTTATTAATTGGCTTTTTAAGGATTGCTTCATAAATTACAAATATGATACGTCCACCATCAAGAACTGGAATAGGAATTAGGTTCATAAGACCTAAGTTAACACTTAAAATTCCTGTCCATTTTAATGTTGTAATTAAACCACTCTGTGCAGCTGCAGAAGACATTTCATAAATCGCTACAGGTCCCCCAAGTTGATTTAAACTAAATCCACCACTAAATAATGAAGCAAAAAGATTAATAATTCCCATGAAAATCGTTGTTCCATAATATAGAGTCTGTTCAAAACCACTCTTTATAGAACCAGCTAAGTCTTTCTCATAAGCTTGGTTTATTCCAAGTTTATATGTTTTAACTTCTTTACCCTTTTCCACGGTAACTTCTTCTTTTGGTGTAACTTTAATTTCTTGTTGTGAACCATCACGTGACACTTTTAATGTAAGCTCAGAACCATTAGAACCTACGATTTCTTTTGTCATTTCTTTCCATGTATTAACGCTCTTACCATTTACTTGCTCAACTACGTCACCTTGTTTTAATCCTGATGAGTAAGCTGGATAATTAGAAGCAAGTTCACCTAAACGTGTTGTATTCGATGGTACTCCACTGTATATTGAGATACCTAAGAAAATTGCTAAGGCTAATATAAAGTTCATTAGCGGTCCTGCAAATAATGTCCAGAATTTTTTCCCCCATGAATGTGAAGAAAACATTCTTTCTACCGGAGCTATTTGCTCTTCCATTCCACCAAATACAACGCATGCATCTTTTCTTACTTCATAGCGTTCGATTTTATCGCCAACGAAACCTTCTACAAATAATTTTTCAGTTAGATCAAATTCATTCAATTCTAATGGAAGTAAATCCATGTCATTGCTTTTATCTAAAACTATCTTCTCAACTTTATCATTTTCATCTAATTTTAAACTAACTTTCATTCCTTTTTTTAGATCATATACCGACACGTCATTATTAAAATCAAAAACATTATCTGGCATTTTTACATATCCACCTACAGGAAGAAGTCTTATTGTAAAGTTAGTCTCTCCAATTTTTTTATGAAATATCTTAGGTCCCATTCCTATTGCGAATTCTTGGCACAATATTCCTGCTCTTTTCGCAACTATAAAATGACCAAACTCATGAATAGTTACTACTACAAAAAATATTAATATAAATGCTATAATACCTTGCATCTAATACCCCTCTCTATATTTTAAAATAAACTTAGTAATATTATTAAACATGGCGCTGATAGAATAACAGAATCAAATCTATCAAAAATACCACCATGTCCTGGTAATAAATTACTACTATCTTTTACTTGATATTCTCTCTTATATGCTGATTCAATTAAATCACCAAATTGACCAACGGCACTAACCACTAATGTTACAACAATTGCAACCAATAGATTAGAAAATATATTAGTTGTATAGAAGAACAATAATGCTATAGCTATTGATGATAGACTACCTATTACTGAACCTTCAATTGATTTGTTAGGACTTATTTTCGGTGAAAGTTTATTTTTCCCAAACTTCATTCCACCAAAATAGGCAAAACTATCAGTAAACCAAATTGTAAGTAATAAATAAGCCACATGTGATAAACTCAGGTTTCTTATCATAAACAAACAATAGAATCCTATGAAAATATAGACAGTTACAAATATAATCGAACCAATTTCAACTAATTTAATTTTATGACCTGTTGCAACTACAGTCGCTAACATACCAACTAAAATTAAAAAAAGTAATCCATAAAGTTGTAACTGTGTGATTTCTTCATTTAAAAATAGTAGTGCACCTGCTAAAGAAGATAACCCTAAAACTACTATGTTAGTTTCTTTAAAAGTCATTCTTACTATTTCATACATAGCCATCACACCTAGTGCGAATGTTGTAAATTTAAAATAATCTCCACCTAAAAATAGTAATGGTAGGAAAACAATTAATGCCACGATGGCCGTTATTACCCTAGTCTTCATTTAAACCTCCAAACCTTCTATCTCTACTTTGATATTCTAATAATGCCTTATAAAATTCTTCTTCAGTAAAGTCTGGCCATGCCACTTTTGTAAACAAGAATTCACTATAAGCAATTTGCCAAAGTAAAAAGTTTGAAATTCTTTGTTCTCCTGAAGTTCTTATTAATAGATCAGGATCTGGAGTATTAGATGTAAATAGATTTTGACTTACATGTTCTTCAGAAATTTCATCTATACTGTATTTATTATCTTGTACGTCTTTAGTAATTTGTTTAATTGCTCTTAACATCTCGTCTTTAGAACCATAATTCAATGCAAAGATTAATTTTAATCCAGTATTATTTTTTGTCTGCTCTATTGCATCATTTACTGCCTTCCTAGTATTTTCAGGAAGTTTTTCTACAACACCAATAACTTCAACTTTTACGTTATTTTCCATAAGTTCTGGCATAAAACTACTGAACATCTTTTCAGGAAGATCCATTAAATAACTAACTTCTTCTTTAGGTCTCGCCCAGTTTTCTGTAGAAAAAGCATATAATGTTAGATATTCTACACCTAGTTTCGATGCATATTTTGTTATTTTTTTTACAGTTTGCATCCCTTCATAGTGTCCTTTAATTCTAGGCATATTTCTCTTTTTAGCCCAACGTCCATTACCATCCATTATAATAGCAACGTGTGTCGGAATTTTTTTTAACTCTTGTTTGTCATTTTTTTCCACTAATTCATTTTTTCTAAAAAATTTAAACATAATTCCTCCTATGTAACACACTTCATTATATCATAAAAGCCTTAATGCAACAAACTTTTAATAATTTTTATCAATCATTATAGCTATTAATTTTTCAGAGAATAAGTATATTATAATTAAGTCAAATAATATATATTCCACATAATATTTGTATAATTTATTTTTCCCTTTTATATGAAGTATTTTAGGTTGCTTTCATTTAATATTCATGCTAGAATATACACATTAAACATGATATTAAAACTGAAAGTAAATATTTCTATCATAAGAATTTTTATATTCTGTTATTATAATATTTTTAAAATAATTCGACTAGCTTTAGCTTAGCCGTTTTTTTAATATTATTATTTTTTTATATCATACTAACATATATTGAAAGGATGATTAAATGAACAAAAATACAAGATGGACCGTCTTATTCGCCTCAATGGCAATTTTATTATGTGCAGGTTCACTATATTCTTTTAGTGTTTTTGCAAAACCTCTAAGTGTTTCAAAAGGATGGAGTATGCCAGATGTTATGCTAGCATTTACTATTAACGCCGCTATCGCTCCTATTCCTACTATTCTTGGAGGATTTATTACTGATAAAGGAAAAGCAAATATCTCTATTATTTTAGGGGGAATTCTATTTGCTGTTGGATTCATACTTACTGGATTTGCTACTACAAAAGGAATGTTATATTTTAGCTATGGTGTATTATCTGGAGTTGGACAAGCATTTGCTTATTCAGGATGCATAAGTAATGCTCTTAGATTTTTCCCAGATAAAAGAGGATTAGCTGCCGGTTTAATTACAGGTGCAATGGGTGGTGCTAGTGTTATCGCTGCTCCAATCGCTCATAGTTTAATAGCAAATTATGGTGTTCATAATGCATTTATCTACTTAGGTAGTGCATACTTAGTAGTTATTATAATAGCTCTATTCTTTATAAAAGTTGCTCCTGCGAATTATCAACCTGAAGGTTGGATTCAACCTGTTACAGAAATTAAACAAGAGGCTGCTAATAAAAATTGGAAACAAATGTTAATGAGTTTATCATTTTACTTTATTATTTCAATGTTTGCTATTGGAGCATTCTCTGGACTTATGGTTGCATCAAATGCATCAGTAATAAGCCAAACTATGTTCGGATTAACTGCTTCAGTTGCTGCAACTTTTGTTAGTGTTTACGCTCTTTCAAATACCTTAGGACGTGTTGTATGGGGGATTGTTTCTGATAAGATAGGACATGAAAAGACTCTTATTGCGATCTATTCGGTAATTGCTATTTCATTATTAACTCTAGTTAACATTAGAACTACCGTTGGTCTGACAGTTGGTCTTGTTCTCCTTGGTCTATGTTTCGGTGGAACTATGGGAGTTTTCGCGCCATTAGTGATGAAAACATTTGGTCCTATTAACCAAGGGGTTAACTACGGAATTGTCTTTATAGGATTTTCGACAGCTGCATTTTTCGCACCTAAGTACGCTGCTGGAATAGCCGCTAAAAATAATGGAGATTTTACAGAGGCATTTTATGTAGCTATCTCGATAGTACTTGTTGGATTAGTAATAAGTATTATTTACTCAATTTTTACAAAACGTAGAATTAAACAATAAATAAAAATAGAGGCTGTTAGTCAAAAAGTGGCAACAGCCTTTGTATTATTATTTATTTAAATGGGAAATAGTAAAAAGATA
>CALIWM010000223.1:0-2603 GCA_938046645.1 uncultured Gemella sp.
CTCTTAAACTGTTACCGTGAGCAGAAATAAGTACGTTTTTACCAGCTTTAATTTGTTTAGAAATATCACTTTCCCAGTATGGTAATACACGATCAATAGTAAGTTTTAAGCTTTCTCCTGTTGGAATTTCTCCTTCTGGAATTTCTTTGTATCTATCGATGTTTCCTGGGTACATATCACTAGATTTATCTAACGCAGGAGGAGCTACGTCAAAACTTCTTCTCCAGATGTGAACTTGTTCATCACCATATTTCTCAGCTGTTTCAGCTTTGTTTAATCCTTGTAAAGCACCGTAGTGTCTTTCATTTAATCTCCAGCTTTTGTATACTGGAATCCATAATAAATCTAATTCTTCTAAGAATAGGTTTAAAGTTTTGATAGCACGTTTTTGGTATGAAGTGTAAGCTACATCAAAAGTAAGACCTAATTCTTTAAGAGTTTGTCCACCTTTAATAGCCTCTTGTCTACCTTTATCAGTGATGTCTACATCAACCCATCCAGTAAATCTGTTTTCAAGGTTCCATTGGCTTTCACCATGTCTAGTTAATACTAATTTCATTTAAGAAATCCTCCTAGTTTTGTTATTATATTTTTATTATACAATATTTTCTAGTATTAGTACATAGTTTTTATGTGAAAAGCACAATTGAAAACGTTACAACAAAAAGATTTAGTGAAAATATTTATCTTATAGCATTAACTGATATATATTAGTATATAAAAATAAGATTAGGTTCTAATTACAGTACACCTAATCTTAAAGTAGTAAACAATATTTTTTTATCATAATAACCTTTCGAACAGAAAATGTTTATATTAATACACTTTACGGTTCAACTTTCCTCTTTTTACAATTTTTAATTTATTAGTTTCAAAAAATGTAAATACTTTTGCTAATAAAACTAGTATGATTATCCAATATATAAACATAAAATTACCTTCTTCCTTTCATACGTAAAACTTAATTTCTTATCATACTTATATAATAACATACGGAAAACCGAAAATCAAGTAAAAAATTCATATTTCTTAATTTTTTTTATAAAGTTACTTGATTTTATATACGGTTTACTTTATAATTTATATATAGATAAAAAAAGATTGGAAAAAATATTATGACTACAACATTTAGTATTAGATTTAAACAATGTTTAAAAGAAAAGAATATAAAGCAAGCAGAACTTGCTCGTTCTACTAATATTACTCCATCATCAATTAGCGATTGGTCTAAAGGAAAATATACTCCAAAAAGAGATAAGCTTATTATTTTGGCTGAATATTTGTCAGTTAATCCAGATTGGCTTGTCGGTGAAAGTGATACAATGGATATTGAAACTCCTAAAGGAAAGTCATTCAACACAGAAGATTTTTCTGATGATGTTTCAAAATTACCTATACTTGGAACTATATGTGCTGGTGATGGTGTCTATATTGAAGAAGAATATGATGAGCATATTTTTATAGATCAAGGAATGAAAGCAGATTTCGCACTAAGAGTAAAGGGAGATAGTATGATTGAAGCTGGTATTTTTGATGGCGATTTAGTATTTATCCGCCAACAAAGTTCAGTTAGAAACGGTAAAATTGCCGCAGTTCGTTTAACTGATTGGAACGAAGCTTCTTTAAAGAAAATATTTGTTAAAAATGACAATGTAATTCTTTATCCTTGTAATCCTGATTATGAACCTATTGTTACACGTAACGTAGAAATAATCGGTGAATGCGTTGGAGTATATAGGGAACTTTAATTTTTTGATTTTAAACAGATTATCAAACGAAAAAAAACGAGAGTTATTGACTTAGATACCTTTCTAAGCAACTCCCGTTTTTTTATTTTCGCACTAAAAACGCCATTCTATCACGGTCATTTATATCTTTATATACTTCACCTGAATATCCATTCATATCTGCCAATTGTATAATTTTATCCTTTTGATCATAACCAATCTCGAAGAACATTACTCCATTTTCTTTTAGATAGTCTTTGGCTTGTTCTATAATTTTTCTATAAAAATACATCCCTTCTTCTTCTGCAAATAAAGCAAGATGTGGATCATATTTTAGTACATTATCCTGCATTGTGACTTCATCCTTACGATCAATATAAGGCGGATTTGAAACAATAATATCAAATCTATCATCAATATTATTAAAGATATCCGATTGTATAAATCTAATATCAGCATTGTGATTTTGTGCATTTTCTTTTGCAACTTCGATAGCTTTTTCACTAATATCACTAGCTGTGATATCAACTGAAACTCGTTCTAATTCTTTTTTTAAAGTAATAGCTATTATTCCAGTTCCTGTACAAAGATCTAGAATTTTCAAATTATTCCTATTAGCCGTTTTTACATATTCAATCACTTTATATATAAGCTCTTCCGTCTCCATCCTCGGTGATAAGACATCTTTAGTAACTTTATATTTCCTATCATAAAAATATTCAAAACCTGCCAAATGACTTAATGGTACATCTTCTTCAATATGTTTTTCAATCAAAGAAAAATATTTATCTTCATTTTCTTTAGTGTATAATTCTATTACTTCATCTTTGATATTATCTATTGCTTGATATCTAACTAGTTTTTCTTTTATATGAA
>CALIWM010000224.1:0-2040 GCA_938046645.1 uncultured Gemella sp.
AAACCTCTGCTTTTTAACCATCAATATCAAAGGGTTTGTATTAACCCTATTAAAATGTACCGACCCCCAAAAGTTAGACCTAAAAATCTAACGATTGGGAGGTCGGTTTTTTCATGGCAAAATATTCTTTTGAAATTAAGAAAAAAATAGTTTCTGAATACTTATCAAGGAATAAAAGTTCAAGCTATTTAGCAAGAAAATATGGTATTACTAACAAGAACGAGATATTAAAGTGGGTAGCTATATATAAAACACTTGGCGATGATGGTTTAATGCGTTCAAGAAAAAATAAAAAATATTCTTTTGAATTCAAGCTAAATGTAGTAAAATTATACCTAACAAATGAAGTCTCATACAAAGAGCTGGCCTTATCTCAGGGAATTAACAATCTTTCACTGATTCCTAGATGGGTGAATGATTTTAGAAAAGGTGGGCCAGATGCGTTGAGACCTAAAAAGAAAGGTCGGAAGAAGTCATTGAATTCAAATAAAAATGAAACACGTGTAGTTAAAAATATTGTTGAAAGATCAGTGGATACCAGTGCTGAACATATTAAACAATTAGAGGATGAATTATTAAAACTTAGGATAGAGAATGCCTATTTAAAAGAATTGAGGAGGCTGCGTTTAGAGGAAGAAGCTCTTCTGAAAAAACAGCGAGAATAATCCACAGCCTCCGAGGAGAATTCAAACTTAAAGATATTCTCGCAATAGTCAAGTTTCCTAAGTCTACATATATGTATTGGCAGAAAAGATTCGATAGAGTCGACCCTGACAAAGAATTAGAGGAGCATATTCTTTCAATACGCAAAGAACACAAGGATTTTGGATATCGTCGTGTCCTTGCCCTTCTTAAAAAGGATGGGATCCTAATTAACAAGAAGAAGGTTCAACGAATTATGCAAAAACTTGGATTGCAGGTCACATCATATACTCGCAAGAGTAGACGCTACAACTCTTACAAGGGTAAGGTTGGTAGAATTGCACCTAATAGAATCAATCGTAGATTTAATACTTCTATTGCACACCAAAAGATAACAACTGATACAAGCGAATTTAAGTACTATGAAATTGATAGTAAGGGTAGGATGGTCATTAAAAAACTGTATCTTGATCCTTTCTTAGATATGTTCAATGGTGAGATAATAAGTTACAGTATCAGCAAAACTCCATCTGCAGTAAGTGTATTATCGGCTCAAAAAAAGGCTATAGAAGTAACTTCTGACTGTCTCTATAGAAGAACCTTCCACTCGGACAGGGGATGGGCCTACCAGATGCACGCATACACTAGTGAACTAAAGGAGAACAGAATTTTTCAGAGTATGTCCCGCAAGGGTAATTGCTATGATAATTCTGTCATGGAGAATTTTTTCGGTCTACTAAAACAGGAAATCTATTATGGAAATACATATTATAGTTTTAATGAGCTAAAATATACAATTGAAAAATACATTGTATATTACAATGAAAAGAGAATTAAAGAGAAACTAGGATGGATGAGTCCTGTTGAATACAGGCTCTCCGCCTTGGCTGCATAAAAATAGCGAGGCAGCATAAACTGTCTCGCTAATAAAGTCTAACTTTTTGGGGTCACATCAAAAGCTTCCTTTTCATATATTTTCCATTTACTATTTATATTCTAATTAAAGTCTTATTTGATTTTACATGTTCTATCATTTTCAAAATATTTTCATTAGCATTAATTGGTATTAACTTGATTTCTGGATGTTTATTAGCAAACACTCTAAAAAGTTCATCCGAAAAGCTTTGACCGATATTTTCAACATCTAGAAAATCAAGTTCAACTTCCTCAAAAATATCTATACCTACAGTTAAACGTTTTGCTTGTGATCTTGAAATAGGATACCCTGAATCACAAGCAAACCTCATTGGAATAACCGTTTTAGTCACCCCATTATCAGGATTTGAATACATATTAAAAATATCTACTAATTCTTTTTTTGAATTATTGGATAAAACCATTAAAATTGTAGTACCATCTTTATCTTTATAAGAATTACTTAATGGGTGTTTTTCATCA
>CALIWM010000225.1:0-3342 GCA_938046645.1 uncultured Gemella sp.
TTTATTAGCAGCACCAAGTGCTAATACAAGTGGAAAGCCATCTCCGACAAAATTTGAACATGTTTATCATGATTTGAATGGGAAAATAGATGTAATAATTGAAGATGAACAATCGGATATTGGTTTAGAAAGTACGGTTATTGATTGTACAAGATATCCGCTTGTTATTGCGCGTCCCGGAGATATTACTAAAGAAGATATTGAGTCTGTACTAGGAGAAGGTAGTGTGAAGTATAATGAAGAAGTACTTACACAAAATGCCGCACCTATATCACCAGGAATGAAATATAGACATTATTCTCCTGAAGCGGAATTAGTATTGTTTAATGATTCATTTGAAAATTTAATAAATATTTTAAAAGATAAAAGTCAAAAAACAGGTTTTATTACATATAAAGAAATGGAATCTAGAGTTAATGATTTAAATGTTTCTATAAAATATTTAGCAGATAATGAGAAAAGTGTTGAACAATCTAATAAAAATTTATATAATATTCTAAGGGAGTTTGATGAAGAAAAGGTAGAGGAAATTTTTATACTACCAATCGAAGAAACAAAAGAGAATAAGGCTTTGTTGAATAGACTTAATAAAGCTATAAGTAAAAAGTAAAATAGGAGATTTGTAATGAAAAAGTTATATGTAGTTATACCTTGTTACAATGAAGAAGAGGTATTAAACGAAACTGCAAAAAGATTAGAAGTTAAAATGAATTCTATGATAGAAGAAGATTTAATTTCAAAAGATAGCCGTGTTGTCTTAGTGAACGATGGTTCAAAAGATAGAACATGGGAAATGATAGAAGAACTTCATGAAAAAAATCCATTATTCAGTGGTATTAACTTAAGTAGAAATAGAGGACACCAAAATGCACTTTTAGCAGGACTTATGACTGTTAAAGATCACTGTGATGTAAGTATCTCGATGGATGCTGATTTACAAGATGACATCAATGCTATGGATGAAATGATGAAGAAATATCTAGCTGGTGCTGATGTAGTTTATGGTGTTCGTTCTGCAAGAACTACAGATACATTCTTTAAACGTTTCACAGCTGAAGCTTTCTATAAAGTGATGGAAAAATTAGGCGCAAATACAGTGTTTAACCATGCTGACTATCGTTTAATGAGTAAACGTGCGTTAGAAGGATTAGCTCAATTCAAAGAGGTAAATTTATTCTTACGTGGTATTGTTCCTATGATAGGATATCCAAGTGACATCGTTACATATGAACGTGCAGAAAGATTCGCTGGAGAAAGTAAATATCCATTATCTAAGATGTTAGCATTTGCTTTTGAAGGAATTACTTCTTTATCTGTAAAGTTAATTAGATTTATTACTATAGGTGGAGCATTAATGATATTTATTGCTGCGATAGTATTTTTCTACACATTGTATAGTTACTTTGCAGGATTTGCAAGACCAGGATGGTCAAGTTTAATGATATCAATGTGGTTTATTGGTGGAATGATTATGATTTCACTAGGTATTGTGGGTGAATACGTAGGTAAAATCTACTTAGAAACAAAAGGACGCCCAAGATTTATTGTTGAAAAATTCTTAAACGAAGAGAAAAACGAAGAGGAATAATTGACAATGAACAAGGAAATATTAAATAAATTTTCTAACTTTTTAGTAAAAGTTATAGCTGTAATTTTCGTAGTGCTTATGGGGATAAACTCTTTATTAGTATTAACAAAAACAGCGGTATTTCCGAAAGATTATCAAGAAACTTTATATTATGAAAATGTTAGTGCTATACTAAATATTATGTTCCTTATAATATTTAGTATAGTTATCTTAATATTAGCAAGATATTTAAAGAAAATAATAAGTGTCCAAAGATTAGTATTGATAGTTATGATCTATGCGTTTATTGTTAGTATCTTGTTTGCAATATTGAGAAGAGACTATGTTCAGTTTGATCCATTTAACGTAATAGATCAAGCTAATAATTTTATAAGAGAAAACTACAGTGGTCTTGATAAAGGAAATAACTATTTATACATATATTCACATCAAATTACAACAGTATTTTTATTCCAAATTATACTGTCATTATTTGGTAGAGCAACATTTATTTTATATATAATGCAAAGTTTTTCAATAAGTTTTATTATCTTTATGTTATATAAAATATCTAATATAATGTTTGATGATGAAGATACAAACTATCTAATTGTGATTCTTAGTGGTCTATGTTTTCCATTAATATTTTATGTTGCATTTGTTTACGGATTATTACCGGGTATGTTTTTAACATTACTGGCTTACTATTACTTTATAAAGTATACTAAACATAAAAAATGGTATATGTTGGTAATAAGTGCTATTAGTATTAATGTTGCGATACTATTTATAGGTAATAACTTAATACATATGTTAGCTATATTCTCAGCGGCAGTTATTTATCTTATTAGAGTAAGGGATAAAAAAGTCATTGCGTTTATAGTCAGCTGTTTATTTTTAATGACTGCATCTAAGAGTTTAATCTATAATTATTATGAAGTAAAAAGTCAAAAATCAATAGCTGATGGTGTTCCTAAAATCACATGGATAGCGATGGGGATGCAAGAAGGAGATCGTGAAGCTGGTTGGTGGAATAGATTTAACTATGATATTATGCCAGAAGAAGATTATGATACAAAACGCATAACGGAAATTTCTAAAGATTCTATAAAACAAAGAGTAGAAGTATTTAAGAAGAATCCTAGATATGCTGTAGATTTTTATCAAAGAAAATATGAAAATCAGTTTATAGAACCAACATTCCAGAGTTTATTGGTAACTGCACCTCAAAGGAATTTTGATAGTGAAACTAAGTTAGAAAAAGTGAAGGACTTTTTTGTAAAACAAATTTACTTTGACGAAACGCATCACGTACTTACTTTTATTATGAAGGTATTTCAAGTATTTGTGTATGTATTTTCTGTAGTATTTGCAGTAAATATGTATAAGAAGAAAAAAGAAATATTAACTATAATTCCAGTTGCTTTTATTGGTGGAACGTTATTCCATATGATATGGGAAGCGAAAAGTAGATATGTATTTCCGTATTTTGTATTTTTAATTCCACTTGCTGCATACGGATTAATAATTGTAAGAAATAAAATAACTGAATATAGAAAAAATAAAGAGGAAAAAAATGAAAAAGGTAATATATAAAGCTTTTATCATAACGTTATTGGGATTAACAGTATCTGTTCCGGAGGTAAAGGCTAACGATGTTTATGTACCCTTTGGAGAAAAGAAATTTACAGAAATTGAAAATAGTCAAAAAATAGATTTCGATGATCTTAATCTTAAAGAAGCGTTACTAGAATATTATAAGTTTCATATTAATA
>CALIWM010000226.1:0-11903 GCA_938046645.1 uncultured Gemella sp.
CTTTTTTCTATACAATTTGCAAAAAGCATTCTCGAGAGATTCTTGCAGAGAAATAATAGAAAGAACTGCGCAAACAAAATTGATTAATGAAAAAATACGATTAGCCCATGATGAAAACGGAAAACCTTATTTAAAGCATGATAGATGTTGTATAAGCTATTCTCATGCCCACAACTCGCTGTTTGTAGCTTTTTCTAAGGGTCCTATCGGTGTTGATTTTGAGCACGAAGACAGGAGATGCGAACTTGAAAATATGCGGGGGTATGCATTCTCCGGAAAAGATTTAGTGCCAAATGACATTAATCTACTCGCATTATGGTGCCTTAAGGAGGCATCTTTGAAGAAAAAGGGGCTCGGTTTCCTGTTTGCTAACCCAAACGAGTATACGCTAGTAGCCGATAATCGGCACTACGAGTTAAAGAAGGGTGACAAAACGATTGATGATGGGTTTTATAGGATAGTGAAAAAAGAACAATGCGTATTTGCTGTTTGTTCAGTAATAAATATTGATAATTGCAAAATAATTAAAGAGGACTATAAAAATGTATATTCTGGGATATAGTGGGCTAGATGGATATATCGATTTTAAAAAGGCTAATATACCGGACTTAAGTGATATAGAGAAAAGTGTTGGCCAGGGCATGGACTCGGCTGCTGCCATCATGAAAGACGGAGAAATTATCTGTGCGTGTGCAGAAGAGAGATTTACTGGTAAGAAGCATACTGGCGATTTCCCAGTGAATGCAATAAAGCGATGTTTAGAAGCCGCAAATATAGATATATGTGACGTAGATGTTGTAGCGCATAGCTTTAACTATAAACCATACGATGTATTTTACGGCTTAAATGATTATTCAAGAGAATTGTATGAAAAAATTCTTTCTGATAATTCTCAGATAGCGTTATTCAAAAAGTATTTTAAGGTTGATGTAAGTAAGAAATACACTTCTATTGCACATCACGATTGCCACGCCTCTTATGCATACCTTACTTCTGGTTTTAAAGGACGAACACTTGTTGTAGTGGCCGACGGGCTAGGTGAAGTTGATAGTATATCAATCTATGTCGGCGAAAATAGAATACTCAAAAAACTTCATAGTTATGGTCCAGAAAGCTCAATCGGTATGTTGTACGCTGCTACAACTGAGTTCCTTGGTTTCTATCCGAATTCAGACGAATACAAAATTATGGGTCTTGCGGCATTCGGAGACGCCGAAAAGTACAAAGACTTTATCGATAATATTGCCACTATCAACGATGGAAATATAAAAATAAAAATGTTATTCCCCGACCGAATAACAACTCTGTATGATAGAGAGACCTATAGAAACTTAAAAAACTATATGGGTAAAAATTTGTTCAAGGAACGAGACCCAAAGGATGACCTCGCGATTGAACATATGAATTTGGCAGCAACACTACAGCAAAAGACCAATGAACTGATGCTGAACTTAGTTAAATATTGGCAAGGGCAAACCGGGGCTCAACAATTATGTTTGTCTGGTGGCGTAGCACTTAATTGCGTTACGAATTCCTACATAGCCTCCAATGATATATTTAAGAAAATTTATGTTCCACCTGCATCTGCTGATGACGGGACATCATTAGGTGCATGTATGAGTATTCTTATTAAAAATGGTAAACTACTGAACGAGGAATATTGCCCCGGCATGCCATTTTATGGGCCGGAAATCCTTTATTCCGGGGAGGAAGTGGATGGCACAAAAATAACCAGGATGTCAAATGAAGAGTTAATAAATAAAGTTGGCGGAGATTTACTCAATAAGAAAATAGTTGCTTGGGCTAGAGGAAAGATGGAATTTGGACCAAGGGCGCTTGGCCATAGATCCATCTTAGCTAACCCTAGAGACATAAAGACAAAAGAGAGACTCAATAAAATTACAAAAGAACGAGAAATGTTTAGGCCATTTGCACCAATGGTAAAGCTAGGGTCGGCTGATAAATTTTTCAAAACAACGGAATCCTGCAATTATAATCATATGTTGATAAATGCTGCGGTCAGGGATGAGTATAAAGACAGACTCCAGGCTGTAATCCACATTGATGGAACCTCTCGCATCCAAACAGTATCAAAAGATGACTTATCTGATATATGGAACTTGTTAGACTTTATGGAAATTAATACTGGCATCCCGGTGGTGCTGAATACTTCCTTCAATCTGAAAGGTGAACCAATTGTTTGTTCCGAGGAAGACGCTATTAGATCCTTTATTAACTCAGATATCGACTGTATGGTGATTAACGATTATTATTTTGAAAAAATAAAATGAGTTTGTACGGGAATTTTTCAAGAATTGCAAATAAATATCCAGATAGTCGCGCTATCGAGATGTTTGATGGACGGATAATTTGTTATCGCAAATTTAAAGAAGATATAGATTCTTTCATAAATTACATAGCATCTGAACTTGGCGACGAAAAGTTTATAGGTATAATTGATGACCAAAATTATCTGGCCGTGGTCGGGATTGTCGCCACAATACTTGCTGGTAAAAATATAATATTAGTAGACCCAAGACTAGAACAGAAAAGGATTTCTGATTTGTTATCAAAATATACACGATTTTATTTTTCTGAATCATATAAGAACATAGATAAAATTGAATTGATTGAATATGTCAAAGCAAAAAACTTCCGTAAGCGACTAAATAAAAAGAAGCTTTCCGATGATGGCGGATATGTTATTTTTACTTCTGGCTCAACCGGCGAACCAAAGGCTGTTTCTGCTAGCTCGCATTCACTCGAAAAGTTAGCTAAGATATTGATTAAAAAATACTACGTGAACCATACTTCTAATGTTGTTCAGTTTGCTTATTATGGATTTGACTCATCGCTAGCGGAAATTTGGATGGCGCTATTAAGTGGGTCTACGCTATTGATACCCGGAATAGAATTAAGACAAAATACCTATAAGTGTCTACAAAATTTATCTAGATACGAAAATAATATCATCACACTCCCGCCTAGCTTTGCAAAAGCCCTTGATGATCGTGTTTTAAACCATGTCGATACTCTAGTTTTAGCCGGTGAAGAATGCCCTGCAACACTAGCTAATCGTTGCCGAAAGATAGTAAAGCACCTGATCAATGCGTATGGTCCAACTGAATCGATTATTTGTGCCACAACTTACGAAATAAAAGAAGAACAAAAGGATAGGGTCCCGATAGGTTTTCCTGTCGACGGTGTCAAAATAAGACTATCAAAAAATAACGAACTTTTAATTAATAGCAAGCAGCTGTTTGATGGATATTTGGGTTCCAAAACTGATAACTGCATAAAAATACATGGTAAGCGCTGGTTTGACTCTGGCGATTTAGGAAAAATTAGAGATGATGGAATGATTGAATATCTTGGACGAAGAGACAACCAGGTCAAGATTAACGGCCAAAGAATTGAATTAGAGGGGCTGGAGATAGAATTGAGGAAGATTTTTAATGTAGAAGATTTATTTGTTGTATTTAAAAAACATGAAGAAGACCCGGAACTCGTAATCGTATTAGCTAGTAAGTCGGATTATGAACGAATCAGAAAAACGAACGTTTTATCTACATATAAAATGCTACCGTGGAGACTTGTTTTGGTTGACGATATACCATTGAGCTTAAATGGAAAAATCGACAGAAAAAAGTTAGCATCAATGATTAGAAGTAACGCTAATGTTGACTTTAAAAGTTCAGATTTTTCGACCATAAGCGATAAAAAACTCCTGAAGCTCTGGCAAGAAGTATTCGGAGCATTGCCAAAATCTGAAAATACGGGCTTCTTCGCTTCTGGTGGCGACTCACTAAAAGCACTAAAGCTAGTCAAGGCACTCAATGATGATTTTGGGGCGAGCGTCGATTTAATTGACATAATTCGTGATGACTACTCTCTTGCCGGTTTAGCTAAACTAGTGGAGAAAAAGGATGAAAAGTAGCGCATTGAATGATTTTGAAAAGATTTTTTGGATATCTAGTAATACCTTTTGCGACGACAGAGACAACATTGTCATAAAATTATCTTTACCTAGACCAACTGAAAAGAGCGAATTCGATAAGGCTATAAGAAAAGCTGTGCTGTTTTTCCCGAATTTAAATATGCGAGTTATATCGAACAATGCCTCCGAGCCACACTTCAAAGAAAAACCGAAGAATACCAAAAACATTATTGAGGTAGAAGATTCTCAAAGTCTCCATTTACGTTTCGATTTAAGTAGCGGAGAAGCTATAAGATTCTACTACGAAAATGGCAATACGGCGTTTATCGCAACTCATCATATTTATTTTGATGAAGAATCCATGAAAAGCTTCGTGAATGTTGTGTGTGATCTGATAAATAATCGTAAACGCACATTAGGTAGGCCAGATCTAAGGCAGATTGAACCAAGCAATATTAGTAACTCATATTGGAAAGAAATATTAAATAATAATTGCGAGCCATGTTCATTTTTTGCTCCAGAGAAAGCTAATAGTGGAGTTGGCACAATAGATACAACAATAGATGGCGCAGCTATGAGAAGCGTAGAGAAGTTTGTAGCCAATAATAATACTTCAATGACGGCTATCATAATTTTTACTACTGCTACCATTATAAGAAAAATTCTTTCAGAAGACGATATGATCATTTCCACACCGGTAACATTAAGAAATGGTACCAACGACTCCGAAATTAGATGCGGATGCCGTATTAATGTCCTACCACTACCAGTATCCATTAACCCCTCAGAAGCCATATTAGAGTCATTAAAAAAGACAACTATCGCATTATGGAGCGGTATTGAACATAGAAATTTTTCTTTCAGTAATCTTCTGAAAGAACTAAATATTGATAGGGAGCTTGGCCTCTACAATATAATGGCAGAATTCGTTGACGAAGATAGTAATGAAAATAGCTTCATTACTATCCCAAACAATACGGCAAGACTGGATTTATCTTTGTCGTTGATAAAAAGGGAGAATAATTATTTACTACATATCGAGTACGATAAGAACAAGGTCCCAGATAGTTATGCGGATGCCATATCTGAAGTATTCGAATTGATTTTGAAACAAATAACTAACTTTCCACAAAATAAAATTTCATCCTTGCGTACGTGTTCTGAGGCGGAAGAGAAAAAGTTGGTAGAATTTGGAAAAGGCAAGTCATCAAACTGCGATACCGATGTTATTGGTAGAATCATTAGGATTGCCAAGAAGAGCCCGAACAAGATTGCGGTTATCCATAACGATAGGACAATTACATATAAAAACTTATTATCTCTGTCCGCTAATATAAAAGAAAATTTACGCAGGCAAAAGGTTAAAAAAGGAACTATAGTTGGCATACACCTAGATAGATCGATTGAATATATTGCAACTCAACTCGCACTAATCTCTATCGGTGCACCTTTTATTCCGCTCGATATTACGTTGCCAAAAAATAGAGTTAGAGAGATAGTACGTGAATCTAATCTTGACTTTATAGTGACTAATTCATCAACAAAAGACAATGGCGTAAAAAGTCTTGATATCGGAGATTTAATAAACGGTAGAAAAAAGACACTAAGAGCAGGGCGCATTGAAGATAAAGATTTAGCTTATGTGATATTCACATCTGGGTCCACTGGTAAACCAAAAGGAGTTATGATTAATCGTCTAGGATTTGCTAACCACCAAGATATAATGATAGATTATTTAGGCCTTTCTAGTATCAGTGTTGTCGCTCAGTCCGCTCCGATTTCTTTTGACATTTCGGTTTGGCAGTTGATTTGTCCACTTATAGTTGGCGGCGTGATTGACATAATAGACAAAGATATTTTAATTGATCCACAAAAAATACTTGATAAAATTTTCGTGGACAAAATATCGGTCTTAGAAACGGTACCATCATTGATAAATGAATATTTAGACTATGAATCAGCCCAAAACAAAAAAGTATTCAATGATGTAAAGGTTATATCTACCGGTGAAGGCATTGCTAAAAAGATTGTGACAAAGTGGAATGAAAGATACCCCAAAAATCCCCTTATAAACGCATATGGTCCAGCAGAAGCATCTGACGATACCCACTTTTTCGAATTATCACCAGAAGCAATAGCCAACAACGAGGATATCCCCATTGGCGCACCTTTGAATAATATTGGGACATTAGTACTAGATTGCGATGGGCAAATCTGCCCACCTAAAATTGTTGGTGAAATATGTATTTATGGAATATCTTTGGCTAATGGGTATATAAACAATGTAGCTAAAACCGCAGAGTCATTTAGATATGCTCCTTACATCGAGGAAAATATATATGCAACTGGTGATTACGGGCGATGGATTGAATATGGTATATTGGGCTACAATGGGCGCCGCGATAATCAGGTAAAAATACGAGGACAACGAGCCGAATTGGGCGAAATAGAAGAAAAGATTAGGCGAATTTTAAATCTTGAAAAGGTTTCCGTCATTCTTCATGATTTTGGTAATAATAAGAGGCTAGTTTGTTTTATCGAATCCCCAGACTATATAGACGCCGAAGGGTTGAAGAAGCGCTTATCTAAAGCGTTACCGTGCTACATGGTGCCGTGGAGCATAACGGTAATAGACCGCCTACCAACCAACAATAATGGAAAGCTAGACAGAAAAAGACTAGAGGGTCTTTGCGAAGAGTTGAATACGACAAGCGTCGAGAAAGACGAGCGCGGTACAAATGAGACTATAAAAGAAATTTGCGATGTCTGGGGGAGACTTTTGGGTCGCGAAGCCGAAAAAGAATCAGATTTTTTTGAACTTGGCGGAGATTCTCTGTTGTGCCTGACCGTTTCGAACGAATTAAATAGACGAAGTATCCATATCAGGCCTAAGGACATAATTATTGGTAGAACACCAGTAGAAATCGCAAAATCATTAAATAGTAATGTGAATATATGCTACGCGAGTCATACTGAATTACCGAAATATTCAGAGATACAAAAGATGTACTTAAAACTATCTGGTGAATATAAGAATAGCGCCGAAATTCAAGCCGGTGTGTATTCAGATGAACGGTTAAATAATGAAAATGTTTTTGCTTTATTAAGAGCAGTTCAACGTTCGATGCCATTCCTTAAAATTAGTTTTTCAAACAACATCGTGTCTCTATTAAATGAATCTGATATTGATAAAGTATTGGAAAAGAATAGAAAGTTGTTGAGTTTAGGTAGGCTAAATGCGATAGCCGTACCCTTTTCGTATAACGATACCGTAAAAGTTTTGTTTATAATTCATCATTTCTACTTTGATATTTATTCGTGGGAAATATTATGCAATGTATTGAATAACGCTTTAGAAGGCAAAATTAATTCTATTGGCATTCAAGATGAAAAGGGCCTAAAAATAGCACTTTTAAACAAGCCTCATAAAAAAATAAAATTTAGAGTGACTAATTCAAATAAGTGTGCAAAAACAAAAAAGAAGAACCTTAAAGTTTACCAGCACTTAAACGACCTCGAACATCTCAAAAAACAAATTTTATCCTTACTCTATGATGCGAAGGTTATTTCTAGTGACAATATCGTCATTCTAAACGAAAAATCTATTAGAAATGAAAACATAAATACTATGAATTCAATTGGGTGGGGTACATATTACGAGCCACAGGGCTTCTATTATAAGACTTCCAAATTCTATGAAACAAACGAAACGTGCAGTGTGGAAATATCAGATAATAAGCCTCTGATCGTTTTTAATATAGTTGCAGAAAATCAGATCACAAGTAAAAATCTGAGCGTTATAGCCACCAATATACAACGATCAGTACCGTTTATTGAAATTGATATTGTTATCGGGCAAGAACACTCAACGATTTCCGTACAAGATAATATTGGGATTACACAGAATATTTTTACTAAGATCCATTCTATTCTTGGTGGGGACGGTGACGCATTCGCTACGCCAGCTCAGAGGGGTTTTCTTGTAGGGAGTGATTTTGGAAAAAATAATTTATATAGGGAACAAATCGCCATAAAAGTACCTATGACCGAAAGAGAGAAGATCGAAAAACGCATAGTCGAAATTACGCAGAAGGCAAAGACCTTGAGAACAATATTCTATGAAAAGAATAGAGAGATTTTTCAGAAAGATTCCCGCATCCAGTCGCCGATAATAGTTAGTGATAGTTGTCTAGAATCAGAGATCGAAGAAAGATTTATGAATGAATGCGGACTTATCCCCGATCTACGGAAAATCCCGCCAATTAGATATTTATTCGTTGACGCTATAGATAGTCTTTATCTATGTATTAGCTATAATCATGTATTGTTGGATGGGGATAGTATATTTTTCTTGCTAGACTTTATTACTAGTAATCGGAAACTAGCTAACAATTTGCATGCGTTTTCACCCAAAACACAGAATCAAAAAGAGGCCGTTTCCTACTGGAAAAAAGAAATTAGAAATACAAATCCCGACGATTTTCGCATTTTTAAAACATTGCGAACGACTAAATACGCTAAAGAGCAGATCGTATTAGACAAAGATCGTATACAATCAATATATAGTCTCGCAAGAAAATATCAGACTACACCAGCAACAATAGTGCAGAGTATTTTTAATTGCTGGACACTTCAATATTTTAATAAAGATAATATCGGATATGGCTTCGTTTATAATATTAGAAATAGCGATATCGATATTGATAATATGGGGCCGTCAACTAATACCGTGCCGTATGTGTCGAATAAAAAAGAATTTGAAGATAATATTGTAGCTACAATCGCAAAGAACCAGGAGCAAGATAGATTTAAGGACTACCCGCTTAAGGACATCTTGTTGCTTTCTCGCAAGAACCTTATAGCATTCGACATTTTATTAACTATTACGACGCGCAACTTAAATGCTCAAAAATATAATATTGTATATACTCATGAAGAGACTGGATTTCCTCTTGCAATTGATTTTGATTTTTCAGACAGCAAATTAATTGTGACAATGGTAACAAGTGTTGGGATGAAAACTGGCGATATAATTAATTCCCTCATCGATTTTACAGATGCAATATTAGGCGGGAGAGGCTCAACGAAAAAAACTACATATATAGAAGACGCGAATAAAAGCAGGGTATTTTCGGATGTCCAGACTTTGAAAAAAATAATTTCCAAAGTAGTTTCGACAAATACCGATAACATTGACCTTAATCGATCTTTCATAGAAAATGGCGGTGATTCTATTCTGGCATTGAAATTAAGAAACGAATTAAATAAACTGATGTTTGACACTTCTGTTGGCGATATTCTGTCATCAAAGACATTAACTGATCTGGCTTCGCAGATATATGAAATTAATATAGAGAAAGAAGGCGGCGATGATGGAGAAAGAGATGTGATCGAAAAGATTTTGAGCGATTACTCAAATGGCTACGAGGCAAACTATCATGAACAGGCAGCTTTTCGCTTATCTGGTAAATATAGCCATTCGGCGATGGTTTCAGTATGCGATAATATCGGAAGATATGTAAAATCGCTGAGAATATTTTACCGTAAAAATAGCGCAGATTCATTAAGTGAAAAATCCAGAGTCAAATATATCGATGTAGACATGACGTGTGGTAGTTTAAAAAATGCCGTTAAAACATTGTCTAAATATGACCTAAAATGCCCATTCAATCCGGAATGCGACGAATTGTTGCGTATTTACACGATTAATGGTAGAGATAACAAACATTGGTATCTATTTCTCAGCTTTTCGACCTTAGTTACCGATGGGTGGAGTTTTTCTGATTTACTAAAAACGTTAATGAGATTGTATGCCATAGGAAAAACACGCCATTTATCAAAACGAATTGAAAAATCTAAATTAAAACGCCAGAAGGGCATAAGGTTTAATAAGCCAAGCACTAATATTGGTGCACTAAAGATATTAGTCGATGAAGCAATTATAAATAACTACAGAAACAAAATAAAGAGAAAAATTACTGACCGCAAAGTATTTGAAGAATGTTTTATACGCACAATTGGAGTATATGGATTCAATAAGATATTGCGCTACGAGAACAACAGATACGAGACGGGGGGGAATAATCTTAGTACAATTGGCTGTTTTGCTAAATATATGGAAATAAAGACAGGCACCATGCATAGTGTTAATGAAAATTCGTTGGCTTATGTTTTTGAAAATTATCCAAAAGATGCTGAGGAAGACTTAAGAAATGGCCGTGTGCAAGAATTCAAAGAATCCGGCAACTGGAGATTGGCCCTTTTGCCGCCAGAAGTTAGTTATGGCGTTTTTGTCGAAAAACAAAATAGTAAGTATACTGTAGAATGTTATTATGAAAAGAGTAAATTAGGAAAGAGAAGGGTTGCCAAAAATATATTAACAGCATTGAGAGAAGAGCTAAAAAATGCTAAACGATAGAATGAACACCATTAACAAAAGGGAATCTAATGTCCGGAGTTATGTAAGGAATTTTCCTGCTGTTTTCGATTCAGCGAGTGGGTCATGGCTAAGTACGGATATCGGAGATAGGTTTTTGGATTTCTTTTGCTCTGCGGGAAGCTTAAATTATGGCCACAATAATGATGTGGCCATAAGTTCAATGCAAGCATATTTGAAAAAGAATGGCATATTAAATTCCCTAGATTTTGCGACTACGGCAAAAATAGATTTCATTGAAACATTTGACCAATATATCCTTTCGCCGCGCGGGCTTAAATACAAGTATCAATTTACCGGTCCAACTGGAACTGATGGTGTGGAGGCAGCCATAAAATTAGCTAGATTAGCAACAAGTAGGTCAACTATCGTGGCTTGCAAAGGCTCGTTCCATGGAGTTACGTTAGGCTCGTTATCGGCAACTGCCTCAGAATATTTCAGAAACGCATCCGGTGTTAAACTAAAAGATGTAGAGTTCTTGTCTTTCAATAGAATCGAAGAAATAAGATTAATAAAAGAAGTGAAATCGGCTGCCGTAATATTGGAAACTATCCAATGCGAGGGCGGTATTAATATCGCTACAGAGGAATGGTTGAAAAGTATAGCTGAATTTTGCAAAAGCTCCGGGAGTTTACTTATCGTTGACGATATTCAGGCAGGTTGTGGAAGGAGTGGAAATTTCTTTAGTTTTGAAAAGTATGGAATTATCCCCGATATTGTAGTTCTGTCAAAATCCTTGTCTGGTTCCGGATTGCCATTATCATTATTACTCATTAATCCCATTATTGATATTTGGAAGCCTGGGCAACATAATGGAACATTTCGCGGGAATAATTTGGCCTTTGTTTCCGCCGCCGCAGTGATTAAAAAATATTGGTCGAGGTACGGTGAAATAGAAAAAGATATTCAAAAAAAGAGCGATATGATAGAGTTGCTTCTTGAAGAATTAGTTTCGTGTAGTTCGCAAATTACAGAATTCAGGGGCAGGGGCATGGTTTACGGTATCGAATGTATAGATACCCAAATAGCCGCGATAATTCAAAAAGAGGCTTTTAACCAAAAATTAATAGTAGAACGGTGCGGTAAAGATGACCAGGTATTAAAAATAATGCCGTCAATTCTTATTGATAAAAAAGATCTATCGCATGGATTCACGATTCTGAAAAACATTATAGAAAAATGTTAATAACCTACAACCCAAAAGTTGACACTAGGTTAGACACTTATTACGCTTCATGAGCTCTTTGGGTGTCCTGTAACCTAAGCGCTTTCGTGGTCTATTATTTATCCTATCCACAGCCAGGTCAAGCTGAGATTGAGTCAGCTCACCAAAGTCCATCTTCTTAGGGAAATAGAACCTCAATAAGCCGTTGGTATTCTCATTGCTACCTCGCTCCCACGAATGGTAGGGGTGGCAGAAGTAAACCTTTACACCCTTGCCACCATTAGCATTATTGTTTCTGCTGTCTCTCTCTATCCACTCATAGCCCGCCATTTCGCTACCATTATCCAGGGTTAATGTCTTTTGCC
>CALIWM010000227.1:0-2991 GCA_938046645.1 uncultured Gemella sp.
TTTCTTCTTTATTTTACAAATAGAATCGCAACTCAGTTATCATAACCTCATTTTCGCCCACTTCTTGCATCTTTTCTATAATATTTGCTCTAAAACTTAGTGTATCACTATCTATATCAACACTAATAAAATCACTATATTTTTCCACAAGCAATTTTGCTAAACTTAAACCAATTCCATTCCTTGTACACGTAAGTATCTTTGGGTCATCGGTTCCATATTTAATCATTAAATAGAGTTTTTCTTCTAATAATTCAAGATCATTCAATACCTCTATGTACTTAAGAATAACGTTTTCTAAAAAATCCTGCTCCTCTTTTATTCTTACTATTGCTAAATTAATTAATTCTTTATCAGATTTATTTGATATATCTGTCCATAACGGTTTCACACCATCTCTAGTAATATCACCCCAACGTCCAGCATAAATTAATTTATCGCTCTTTATGTCAATCAGTAAACCTTTCCAATATTTCATGAAGGATGAAATCATTTGATTGAGTGATGTATTAGTAATTCTCCACTCAAGAAACATCTTGTAAAAATTTCTTGTTTCTTTATGGTTAAATCGCTTCATTGACTCTTGCTCAGATTTCCTTAAAAACATCTTATGAATTACTTCAAATAATGATTCCGTATTATCTATTAATATTCCCTTTTTTTTCATTTTGGAAGCTTCCACTTCAATACTAGATTCATTAGCAAAAATATCAATCTCAGTAATATTATTCATAAAACAAATCTTGCCAGCGTCAGTCTGAACCTTGCGTAAATTATAATTCGGAACAATTCCTCCTTCATAATTTTCCACAAATTCATTTGCTATTTCAAATTCCTCATTATTATCTTTAGTAATATTTGCTCCAATTTCTATCACAATCATGACCATAGGCGGAAAAAGGATTTTAAATCGTGGATTCTTACCAATAAAAGATGTTACGCGAATGGCGGAAGATATTGCGGAAAGTCGCGACTATACCAAACGTGTAGAACCCTCGTATAAACACTCATATATTGAAACTGCAAGGCTTACAAATGTTTTTAATAGCATGATTTCATCTATTCAGGTGAATTTTGAGAAAGAAAAGCAATTCAATCAAAATGTTTCGCATGAGCTCAGAACTCCACTCTCTGTTGTGCTGGCTGAAAGTGAGTTTGGAGAGAAGTATGCGGATAATCTAGAGGGGGCAAAAGAGTCTTTTGCCATCATACATCGACAGGCGAAACTTATGGCGAGTATGACGGAGCAAATTCTCGAGATATCAAAAACGCAGCAATTTGAATGGTCGAACTTTGAGAACTTTTCACTTTCAGATTTAGTTTCTGAATATTGTAAAACTAATGAAAGAAAATGGGAAGAACTAGCTGTTACTTTTAAAATCAAAATTGAGCCTAAGATATCGATCAGGGGACATAAAATACTATTAATAAGGATGATTGATAATCAAGTTAATAATGCCTTAAAATTTACTGAGAGTAAAATATGGATAACATTGGAACACAGCTTTGATAAAGCTATGCTAAAAGTGGCTGATGATGGGATTGGAATTTCCCAAGACCACTTGGAAAATATATGGGATCGATTTTACCAGGCTGACGATTCAAGAAATAAGTCACAAAATAAAGGAATAGGATTGGGGTTATCTTTTGTTAAAGATATTGCTGACCTTCATAGAGCAAGGCTTGAAGTAGTTTCGAAAGAAGGAAAGGGAAGCGTTTTCAGTGTGATTTTTCCAATAAATGCTGATTAAAAATTACTGAAAAGACTATGTTTAAGTTGTCATATAACACTACTGTAATTGACTAAATTATTGAAGATCTAAGTGGGAATTGGCATGAGCTGACTAGGGCAATGATTGTTTTCATTGGTGTTCTAGCTTATGAAATGGCGATGCATTTGCCCATAAAGAATATAATTATCAGAACTGTAACAGTATATATAGTTACGTTGGCTGTGCTTTTATTACCGTATGGTCGACACATTATATTGAGCCTCTGGCAGAAAGTGCTTATAAAGATGTTTTTATAAACTATACAGGTTTATTTATAGTTGTTGCCATCATAATGTTGCTAGTTCAAAAGAAGAGACATAAATAATTACTAACAATCTAGACGCTCAAATGTTGAAGATTATTGGTGATTATTTTTTACATAACACGGTATACAAGAAAAAGCTTCAAAGATAATTAATTTGTTATTTTTTCATTAGATTAATTAATGAGAGAGAATGTGTAAGGAGTGTTATATAGTCTCTTCCATATTGATTTTGATCATTTTAATGAGCTTGCTGTGTGTCTTTAGGGATGTTAAGAAAAAAATATGCAAGACGTGATGTAGAAGAGCACGAAATGATATATGGACTCACTATTGATGACCATGGATTTGATTAATGCAGTTAAATAAACAAATGGATTTTATGGTGTATATATGTTAGCATACTAGCATATATAATATACCAAACTATACATACAGGTTATATAAAATATAAAGAGATAGAGATAAAGAACATAAGAAAGGTTGTAGCATTTATGAAGAGTAAAAAAATAATAAGCCTAGTGATATCCGCCGTGATGACATTAAGCTTTTTGTTTCAAGGTGTGGTTAATGAGCCTGCATATGCGGGAGAAGTGGGTAATAATATAATTACAAGTGCATCTATCGCTAAAATCGACGGAAGCCCTATGACAGGAACAATAGCCGCCTGGCAGGCGTTTCGTATTAATGTTAATTACAAACTACCGAACAATATAGTACATGAGGGTGATACGTCAACAATTACTTTGCCTGCAGGAATTGTGTCTGCATCGCCGAGCAATTTTCAAATTAAGGATGGTAACAACCTTGTTGCCAATGGAAAGCTTGTAGATAGTAATCCAACTAAAGTTATACTAACATATACTAAGTATGTTGAAGGCAAATCTGATTTAGAAGGCAAATTTTTCTTCAATGCGCAGATTGATAATAAAGTCCACAATACAGAGAAGACCATTT
>CALIWM010000228.1:0-6035 GCA_938046645.1 uncultured Gemella sp.
AGTTTATTTAGAGATAAATTTTCTTTTTCCCTTAATTCTTTCAATCTATTTTTAACTTCTAACTCATTTACTTTATTTTTCAATTTTTCTTACCTATTTTGGATTCTTGTAGTTAGATTATATCACAGTGAATAGAAAATGGTTATAAAAAATATTCTCAAAAAAAGAATATTTAGCACTTGACATTCTTAAAATAAGAATATATAATCGATTTGTTCTTGAATTGAGAATAAAACTTAAGAAAGGAGAAAGAATAATGATTATTACACAAGAACAAGCAAAGGCTTTGCGTAGAAAAAAAGCTGATTTACAATTAAAAAATTATGAATTTGCTTTTGAAATTGGGGTTGCCCCTAGAACAGTTCCTAAAATTCTTAATGGGGATTATAAAGCGCCAGAAAGAATTTACGCAAGTGTAATGGAATGGTTAGCAAAGGATTATTAGAAAGGAGCGACCCAATCGCAATACTATTTTACATCTACACATTTCTCAAGTGGTGCTTTACCACTGGGGATTGATAACAAAAAAGGAGAAAAGAAATGAACTTTAAAGAATTTAAAACATGGCTAGATGATGCCGTAAGCATGGCGGAAGCTATGGGACTACCTGGAAATAAAGCAGTACTTGACGACTTAATAGAAAATACGGCCAATAACCTAGTTTTTATCGCTGAGTTAGTGGAAAGCCGTCAATTGATTTATAGAAAACCTAGACCCGAAGATTAAAAACGACAACAAAAAAGTCACTTGCTCAAATTTTGGTCGAGGAGAGCAAGCGACAGAACGAGAATATAGATATTTTTCTATATCTCCACTATAACAAAAATCAACTATTCAATCAATAACAACTAATGGCAGGCAAGCGGATAGGTTAGGTTTTGAAAAAACATAGAGCGCCAACTCTTTAAACTAGACACCGCTTCCAAGCGTTCGCCAACTTGGGGCAATCGCCCAGCGTTTGGAGTGGTGTCAATCCTGTATAAGAAACAACATTAAAAGGCCATCAGGGCAATTACACATCATAGAAAAAAAGGTAAAAAACATGACAGAAACAACATACGATATTTTAACTAGACATATAGACAGAATTAGCGCAGAAATGCAAGAAATTGGCGAAAAAAATGGGCTCAGTAGACTTTCGTTATTGGCAAATCAGACAAAGTTTATCAAAGAAGAATTATCCCGTTTACTTTGGATTGAACTTCCTGAATTGAATGACAGCCATAAAATCGAGGCAGTTTCTAAAAGCACTACGGGAATCTATTTCTCTCCTGGTATTTTTGAAAAGGATGCTATGCGACAAGCATTCTTTAAACGCCAAGCTAAGCACTTTTTTGACAACGAAGCAGAGCAACAGGCGTATATAGAGCATGCTGAAAAGGAGTATTTAGAGGCTACTGTAACCTTAAAAGATATTCTTTTTAACTCTAAAAATGGAACTCAGAAAGCAAATAAAAGTTGTCTTATAGAGAAGTTTGAGGAGGCAATAAAATGACACTAGACTTAGACAACATGACACAATCAGAATTTGATGAAGTAATGACTGAAATCAAGGAGGAATGCCCCAACCTCTTTCAGTTTATCGTTGATTTTATCAATAAAAAGTATCTATCCAGGAAGTAGAAGCTTTTCAAAAGATGGAACATGAAGTGAGACAGTTATACATTAAAAACTACAAAGCGAGGACATAACATGAATGAACTCAATCTAACACCAACAGAATTTCTAATACTCATCCCAATCTTGTTTTATCTAGTTTGGAAGTTATGGCGCTATGAGAGCCTCATAGGGCTTGATATTAGCCCACAAATTGACAAGGTCGAGGAAAACACCACTGACCACGTGCAAGAACGCTACGGCGCTTATATACAGCTTGCGAACAAGCATTATAACTAGGAGGGGGAACATGAAACTTGATGTTGATTTAGAAAAAATAGATTTAGAAAAGTTTGAATTAGGGACAGGGGCGTATTCTAAAGGTTATGAGCTAGCACATTTAGAAATCACAGTATCACTTGCAAAAAAGGTGTTTGAGTTATACAAAGAACATTATGACGGGGTTGATATTGTATCAAAAAAAGATGCCTCAAAACGTTTAAAAGTTTCTTATGCTACTTTGGATAATTGGGAACGGATGGGACTCCGTAGGTTGCAAAGTCCTTATGAAAGCAGTAAAAAGGTTTTCTATCTTTGGTCGGATATTCTTGCCTTTCTCACGGTACGTTAGGAGGTCTATTGTGGAAGTTTTTATTATTGATAGTGATGTGTGGAGGGGTAATGAGAGTAATAGAGTTAACTGTGCAAACTGAGAAATTACCTTTATTTGGCTTTCTAAAGTCAAATCCTACTCAAGTTTGGAAGAATGGAGAATACTACAAATTTACCTATTATGAGCCTGTAGATGAGGCTTTGACGGGTTTTCAATACAAAGGCCTGTATGTGTCGATTAAAGACGAAAATAAGGCGGTAGAGGGCTGGGAATTGATCAGAGATTTGGATATTGCTTTGGCTAGTTCTGACTTGCTGACATTCCTGACAGATTTAGAGGTAAACAAATTGACAGAGCAACGGCAGGGGCTTGGAGTGGAGTTAAAAGGTTGGATTTTCGATCTAATTTGTAACGGCATTTATACCAGGTATGAGACTTCACTCTTTGTCCGCCTGCTATTTGTGAATGGGTACAGTTTTAGTCAGCTGGTGGACTTGTTTTCTGCAATCGTTAAGCGGAAAGAACTAGCAAGATATTTTTTAGAAGTAGCGACAAAATTCTATAAGGGGGTAGCATTTGAATATTAGAGACAAATTAAATGAGATCATAAGATTAAATTGGACTGAAGTAGATTTTGGTTGTTCTAGATTGAAAGCTGATTATAAAAAGCAATTATCGGATATTTATCACTTAGATAGTTTAAATAATCTAAAATATCAAGGTAAAGAAATAACTATTCCAGTTGGTAACATCATGTATACTACAGATGTAAATGGAAAAGAAGAAAAGTTTGTATCAGCTACCACGAAGCGAGTTAAGAAAGATGACAGTATAAAAGTAACTTTCAAAAATAGTTTTCCCCCTTTTGCTAAGCTGGTGATTGATTATCTTTTAGGGCGGTATGTATTCTATAATGGGCAACTTTATGATGTAAATAATAGACAGGCCAAGATGATTGATGATATAAGATTGGCTAATCTTTACGGGTTCAAACATGGGACAGAGTTTATTCTAGATATTTTAAAGGGGATTGATAAACATTTTCATACCGAGCCAATCAGAGTTCTAAAACCATTTCAGATTGCTGGTAATGATTTTATTATTGATTTGGAGAAACACACGCTGACTAGATGCGTTCTGAATAATGAGATTTCATTTTTTAAGTATTATCAAGTTGATTTTGAAACTGCTAAGAGTAGTAAAGAGATTGCCAATAAATTTTTACACTACGTTATTGAAGACCCCGATAGTTTCCACAATGCCCAATTACAGACATACTACATAGCACAAGTGGCTAGTGGATTGAAAAGTAAAACTAATTTCTTTATAACTAAGTCTGGAGTAAGAACGGGTAAAGGGTTACGGCATACCGCCTTATCGGGATTGTTTAATAAAATTGATGTTGAACTGGACAACCTAGTATCAAAAGGATTTGACGCTTTAAATGCTTGGGCTATGTTTTCGGGTGGAGAGATGGCTTTGGCTACTGAGCAAGGGGATATTATTGGAGATAGGATTGAGCGTGTTTTGAAAATTATTGCAACTGAAAAAACACACGTAGCCAGAATGGTAGGAGGAAATCAAGGGCTGGTATTACTTTCTAGTGTTTTGTGTATTGATACCAATAGGAATGTATCTCTTTCAGATGAAATGAACGGGCGCAAGGTATTGATCCAGTATAAGGATAGACCAGTAGGAGAAACTGACTTGGAGCGTGAAGAAGCGTTTGCCGAATATTGGGAGGCATTTACACTACCAGATAAATCTCCAAGAATCGAGGGATGTATTGGTTTCTTGCTATCCAGCCTTGATTATTTCAACGAACAAGAACAGAAATTTGTCTGGAAAAATGTTGAAGTTTATAACGGTGAAGAAAACCTTGATGATTTCCAGTTGACTTTGATAAATCTACTACAAAAGACTGATTTTGTCTTAAAAACAGGAGATTATATAATCAATGAACTTTACAAAGAAACTTATGGAAAAAATAACAATGAGGCAGGAAAAGCATTGACCACTATTGGAGTAGAGAGAAAAAGAAAAAAACTAGACGGTAAACTTGTCAGTGGATATGTAGTTGGCAATCAAAAACGATTTGATACTTTTGTTACCAAGGAAGAAGGAAGAGAATTAAGAGTAGAATTTTCAACTTTTGAAGAACTTGAAGGTACACAAGGTACATAACTAGTACACAACTAGTAGTGAACCGCTTAAACACAGTAGTATCAATGATTTAAGCATAACGGTACACAAGGTACATAACTTTACTGAGGGTTGAAAAGTAAAAAATAATAAAGATAAAAAAATAATTACTATTATATAGAAAGTGGTGTTCCTTGTGTACCCCCTTATGAAATCCCTTGGTATTCTAAGGATAACAGGGTACACCAGTGGTTGTGTACTCTAGTGTACTAGTCGTGTACCAGGAAACAAGGTCCATAATAAGTGCATAGGGTACACAGGTAGGTACACAGGTAAGGTGACCTATGTACCTTTCTAAAATAAAGGAGTAAAAATGAATTTCGTAACCGCAAAAGAATTGACAGTAGCTTTAGAAAGTCTGAGTGAATGGCTAGTAGAAAATCCCGATTTAAGATTGACAGATATAAGATTGGGCAAATGCAATGAAAAAGAAGTCACGTTTAGAGTTGAATATGAGAATTTAAGAAAAGGATATGAGTATGAAAGCTAAATTTTTTTATCATCGTTATTGGGAAAGCAAAAAAAGATTTTGAAAAAGAAATAAATGATTTTATGGCAACCGTCGAATGAGGAGGTTAGTTATTCCAAGGAACAGATGAAAGGACAAGTAAATGGAAATGCAAGATGGCTTTATTTATTTTAGAAATTATGGTAGAATTAAACTGTTAGAGATTCCGAAGTTTGGAAGCATAACGCTAAAAATACAAGATGGCGAGATTGTCTCCAGCGTGGTATCTAAAACAAAACAATATAAAAAAGAATACTGACTGAAAAAATCAGAGGTATAGCATAAAGTAGAGTAATCTATTTTGGCTATGCCTCTTTTGTTTTTGAAAAGGATGGAGGAAAAAGAAATGCCAACATTGCAAGAAGTAAAAAACCAGATGGACAAAGTACGGACACAATTAGAGATTTTTGATCGCTTTGATGAGGAAATTGAGAAAGCAGAGAAAGAAGTCAAGGCTATTAAATCCAAGAATGCGGATGTACAAACATTTGAAGATTTTCAAGCTATTAATGCAAAAGAAAAGTATATTGCTGATATGAAAGCCCAAAGAACAAAACTTGAGAAAGAACGGATTGACTCAATCGTAGCAGACGCTAGAAAAATCGATGCCCCAGGTTATTTAGAAACAGCATTAGAGCAAGATGAAACCGTTAAGCGTCAGCGTCAAGAAATCAAGCAGAAATCTATTGAGCTTTTGGAATTGATTGCGAATTATAACGAAAACTACAAAAATACTGCTAAAAGATTGGCGGATGAGGTAAGAGAAACAGGGATTGAAGAATTATTTAACCGCCTGAATACGTCGCCAGAATATAGCGGAGCAAGTAAGCCTTATATCTCCAGTGGTGTAACCGGTTACATGGGTAATCAATACCGCTATTTAGATCCAAAAGCTGATTTGGCGTTTTTTGTGAATCGTGTTAACCATTTTGAAGGAGAATAATAAATATGATTGATAAAGAACTAATTTACAAACCTAAACGAAAATAGACACTTTCCAAGGGGGTGAGAAATCGCCCCCTTTATGAAGTTAAAAACCATGCTTGTCTTGACCAAATTTTCTAAGCGTGGTGATTAAAACAATTTGAAAAAACAGCCACAAGGGTAACAAAAAGG
>CALIWM010000229.1:0-1194 GCA_938046645.1 uncultured Gemella sp.
GACCTTTTTCTACAAAGAAATCCAAATACATTCTTCTTATTTGTGTTGATGTTAATTGTTTCATTTTGTTCTCCTTTCAATCTAACAAAAAATCCCTTGTGTAAATATATTTACACAAGGGACGACTATAATCGTGTTACCACCCTAATTCGAGTACATTGTACTCCTCATTAGTTTTTATAACGGCTTGAATGCCGATGAAGTACTACATAGGTAGCATAAAAGTTCTATTATGAATCCTTTTCACCGCTAGATTCTCTCTGTTAAATAATATGTTTAACTTTTAATTCCTAAACTTCATTGTATATGTATGTTATTATAAACAGTTAAGTTACATTTGTCAATAGGTATTACTTAGAATTTCTCATTTCAAACATAGCTTTTTTTTGCCAAAGCTTCATATTTTGTTTAAGAGTATCAAAACCATATTCAAAATTTAAAGTATCTAAACTATTAATCTCTTTTTTATCTGTATCTTTTTTCTGTTTAAAGTTTAATGTTGCATTAATTTTATTATCTTTTATTGATAATACTTTTACTTCTAAAATTTCATCTTGTTTAATATAACTACTTATATCAAAAATAAAACAATTTGTAATTTCAGAAATATGAATTAACCCTACCATTTTATCTCGTGTTTCAATAAAGGCACCGTATGGTTTTACCGCAGTTACTTTAACCTTTATAATATCGCCTGGGCGAATTTCTCTATAGCTCATTTTTAATTTTCTCTACAACAGCTTCAACTGTAAATCCGTATTCTTCGATTACTTTATTAGCAGGTGCAGATGCTCCAAATTTATCAATTCCGATAGCTAATCCATCTAAACCAACATATTTGTACCAAAGAGCACTGTTACCCATTTCTAATGATACACGACGACGGATATTTAATGGTAGTAATTCCTCTTTGTATTCTTTAGATTGCTCTTCAAATAATTCTACTGATGGCATACTTACTACACGCACTTTAGATCCATCTTTTTCTAATTCACGTGCTACATCAATTGCTAATGCCACTTCAGATCCAGTTGCGATTAAAATAGTATCAAAGTCTGCTGCTGTTTCATAAACAACATATGCACCTTTAGCAACTTTTTCAAATGAAGAATTTTCTAAGATTGGTAAGTTTTGCGCGAAGCCTGAGCGTCGCTTTCGTATGCAGCTGTGAAATGCGTGACTCGCTGACTTCAA
>CALIWM010000230.1:0-4596 GCA_938046645.1 uncultured Gemella sp.
CCAACACCTGAGAAGAAGGCTGCAATGTTGTACTTCTCAGAGCGGTTCGAACTTACAGAATTTGTCATGTTAGCTCCTTTATAAAATATTAATTATAGTAGTAAATTATGAATTTCTGGAATTCTGCTACTGTCTTCTAATACATTTTTTAAAATAATCATAGCGTCTAATCTATCTAATCTACCAATCCTGGTTATATTTTTCAACTTAAATCCAATTAGATTGGAATTATCAAATTTAGATTCTATATCAATCTTCGAATTAGATAATGAGAACTTCACAATTTGATCAACCGTGTCCTTATCTGTATTTTGTAGTTTATCCAATAAACAATTCAAACATTTTCTTAAATAATTCAAAGTAGCGTACCTAACTTCATGTGATGTATTCAAATTTGAACTTGTAAATTCAACTTCTTTATCTACATTTTTTCTCAATGTAAGACAATCAAGCCAAAAACCATTGATAGATATTATGTTTTTGGGGAAAGCTTTAAAACCACAGTTAATGTGTAGTCCGTTAATTTGTTCACTACATAATTCGTCATCATTCTTTGCTTCTCTTACATTATCTAAAGTTTCATCTGAAATCCCAAGTTTATTTAAACCTGTAGCAAATTCCTCTCTTCTCAACATATCGCTGTATTTACTATATAAGAATTGTTCAGATATTTTTTCAGTTTGTTTTTTTATTTCAACTAACTGAATAGAGGATAATTTTCTTTTTCCTCCTTTTCTAAGAGTAATATCACAATCTTGGCTCATTATCATATAAAATTTATCGCCAATTTGTATTACGTCACCGAAAGAGATATCTGAACTTCCTGGTACTTTTAATAGATTGTTTTGATTATTTAGCTCCATTTCAAATTCTTTAAGTTTTCTATAGACTTCTATCTGAGAATTTGTTAAGGAAAGGAGATGATGCTGCATTGATCTTCTTATTGGATTAATTAGTTCTTTATGATTATTTACTTCATTAAAAGTATCTGAGTAAACTTGTTTAAATTTAGTTAAAAAAGTCTCGTAAATGATGTTATCTACATGTTGACCTTCGTTAATATAATCATAATAAAATAACACTTGATTTTGATTCAACTGCCAAAGTCGTTCAGTTAACTTACTATATGATGCTTCAAATATATTTTTATATTCACTGATATAATTAGCTTTCTGAGATTTCAATATGTTATCAAAGAAGTCACTAGACAATTCTTCTGTCTTTTGAACATAATTAAAATGAAGAACCAATTGTTCAGCAATACTTTCGTCTAATCCTAGATTTCTTAAATATTCTTTAGCACCTTCAAAACTATTTAATTCTTCTGGAGTGTCATCATTGCTGTAAATTAGAAGTAATAAATTCTTTTCTCTAAGTTTACTGTGTATAAACTTTAAAACGCCAATGAAAAGATTATCAATTTTTGCTCCTCCTGCATCCTTCTGAAGTGTTCTATCAAGAAGAATCAAGTGTTTACGAGATTTATCTGTTCCATCAATACCTTCAATAGTTTCTTTAATTTGTTCAAGATTAGCACTTATCGGTTTAAAAGTAATGCCTGTTGGTTTAAAACATGAATATTTATCTTGCGCGTTCATCTCAATGCTTAACTTGTTCTTAAAATCAGAGTCTACTTTTTCAGAATACTTTTTGACTGTGTATTCAGAAAATTCGTTAGAGCAGTTATCTGTTAAAAACTCTATTATATCTTCAGGAAAATACGAGAGTAAGTCATCATCCTTAATTTCACGAAAGTCATCATCAATTGCAATAATCGTTGACACGCCATAATCTTTAAATTTATCACTCATCAAATCATACCTCTTCATCTGGAAATGTGATTATAAACTTATATAGATTACCATATTGATTCCTTTCATCGTCCAAAGTAATTGTTGCACCAAATTCATTTAGCAATGTAGTTACAATATATAATCCCATACCTCTGCCATCATTGTCAGGTTTATTAGTTACAAATTCTTCGAATAGATGATTTTCAACAGATTTATCTATTCCAATACCATTATCAAACACAAATAATTTTCCTAAATCATTATCAAGTTTAAAAGTTAATAAGGAATCACTGATATTCATCTTATCCAGCCAATACGTTGAATTTATAACTAAATTTTCAATGATAATTTTAAAGCTATCACTAATAATTTTTGCTTTAAAATCATTCCCAGTAATTTTAACATTCACAGTTGTCTTTCCGTAAGTCAATAATGGAGTGTTTTTTAAAATCTCTTCAAGCTTTTCCTTTATGGATTCTACAGAATAGCGTCTTCTTCTAGAATATGAATTTACATCTAGTAATGAGGCATAACGCACTAAAAACTTATTACTAGAATCTAACCGATCTAGATTCAAAATAGCCTCTTCTTTATTATCGTTAAGAATTGCATTTCTGGCTTTTGAGGAGCTATATTTTATACTATTTGAAAGTCTGATTATTTCATGAGATAAAGTCTCTGCTATAATGGTAGCTCCCAGAATTGGTGCGAACTTATCTATATGAGTTCCTAGTTCTTCTACTTGTTTTTCTTTTAGGCTAACTGCACTTCGTAAATTTTTGGTAGATTCTTGAAGAGAAATTAATTCATTTTTCCTTTCATTATCATCCATATTGTCAAACTCATTAATCAAGCGCACCACTTTATTCTCAGCTTGAACAATATCATTAGAGCGTTTCCTGAAAGAAATTCCTGCAATTTCTATAATCTGTCCTGAATGCAGTTCCTTGATGTTTTTTCTATTAAAACTAAAAATTTTAGAGAAGTCACTATCTTTTTTAGCTATCGTCTTATAAATGAGCTCTTTTGCAATGAGAATAAAATTTGTGCCAAAGTTATCTAGTACTAATCCCTGCCTATTAGTTAGCTCTTTTAAAAGCTCTAAATTTTGTTCCCCATCTATATTAAAAAAACCAGTCGAAGTATGTTGCTTGAAAACAACACCTTTATTTCTTTGATTATAGTCGGACATCCCTAACCAGTCATTATTTGCACTACCGTAAGGAAAAATCCTAAAATTGTTTCTATATATTTTTACGCCCTTAATTTCATCTAAAACTTTTCTAAAATTTTTAGAAATAGGACTATTTGCAGATAGGTCAAAAGCATAGATTGATCCTCTAAAATCACCTGGCAAGAAAAATTTCTCTATCAGCTTCGTATCTTTCTGTTTTTCATCTTTAACTTCTTCAAAATAAGTTAGAAACTTATCAAATTTCACATTAGGTAAAGAAATATTTGCTTGTATCAAGCTCGATAAGTCTATTTTTATTATTTCCTTCTCCCAATTTTTATAATATTCTTTAAATGGAATTTCACTCTCTTTCTCAAGTTCCCAGTTTCTTAAGTCTGAAATCAGTTGTTCAACTTTATAATCTATATATTTTTTACTTCTACTTATATTTAGATTTATTAATTTCTCATTTGAATCAAAAGTAAAATCCACTTTTGAAAGAAAATTATTTTCTATATCAGAAATATCATAATTATTACTTGTAAAAACTCTACTATCTAAGTTTATCTTTACATAAAAATTATATCTTTCATCTAGATAAGGATTTAAAAATTCTAAAACATCTTGTTCAATTTCTTTCTGCGTTTGAGTACTTTTCCAGAAATCAATTCCTTTCAGACCTAACACTTCTATTCTAGTTCCATGATTTTTTTTATGATTAAAAGTAAACTCATTAAATGGTAATGCTTGCAAATCAAGTTTAACATCTTCAAGTGATTCATTACTTTTGCTATAACGTTCCCAGTCGATTTCAATATGATAATAATAAAAATCATTATCATTTAAGAAATCATTTTCTGTATCATAACCTAGAACAGTTTGTAATTCCTCTGACGAAAAATACTTGGGGAGTTCCAAATCAACCTTAGTATCAACAGAAATAAATTTACCTAATTGATTCAGGGACAATCGACCAATCCCTTTATTCCCTTGCGCTTGTCTTTTGAATTTAGGAGAAACCTTTTGATGATTTGATTTAAAAGAAGTAGCTATTTTTAAAAAAGCATTCTCAATAATATATGGAGTCATACCATTACCATCATCTTCAATGATAATGCGTCCTTGACCATGTTCAGATTGATAGAGAGTATCAATTTCAATATTACAATAATTAGCATCAGCATCTGATGAGTTTTTAATTAATTCTAGTAAGGCTATTTTCTCATTATCAATTAAGGCTTCACCCAAATGACTAATAATTCTAGAATCAATAGTTAAATTTACTTCTTTTTTATTCATTAAATTACCTATTTTCTACCTTTTTGAAGATTAAAACATGTTCCTGATTCATAGACTCTACAGAATTTCCACCGACCATTGAAACTTTTCTGGGCATTCTTTTCTTGGGAATATTTCTGGTAATCACTTTTTCTAAAATGAATCCATTAGATTCCAGATATTCTGTTGTAATAGTTGATAGGGGGACCACTTTATTATCTACTCTTCTATCTCCAAGAGTCAAAACTATATATTTTCCTACCTTTAAGACACGTACAAGTTCAGATATTACATTTAGGTAATCTAGCACAAAATTTTTCACTTTATTTTGTTTTTTGTCATCAATTCTAG
>CALIWM010000231.1:0-6681 GCA_938046645.1 uncultured Gemella sp.
TCTTTATTGACTTTACCGATAAATGATGCACTATATTGAATAGAATTCTTCAAGTGACCACCATTTTTGATATCGTCAACTTTGAAACCATTATAGGCTTCGTCATTACGAGTATCTATATATTGGTACTCGCTATTATTGATGTTTTTGCTGAAATCCTCTAAAGTAATAGTTTTAATCTCTTTTTTTGCAGTTGAGTTTGTGTTTTGATTTTTCGTAGCGCAACCAGACACAATCAAACTTGAACTTAGTAAGAGAACCCCCATTTTTTTAAAGTTTATCATATTTATCTTATGCGACAACCTGCCGCTTTCCTCCTATGGTTTTACAATTACATTATAATACTAAAATTATAAAAATACAATACCTTAAATAACTATAATAATTTATAAGTTATAGAGGGGGAGTTTATCCTTAAATTAGGATAGGATAATTTAAATAAAGTGACAATAAAAAAATAAAATTAGAAGATGTTGTTTTATTAACTTTTATTTATATTTACATATATGTATTTTTTATAGTCTCGAATATAGAAATTAAAGTATTTTCTTAATATTATTAATATTTTAAATTTCTTCTTTAAAGCATTTGAGTAAAAACTGTCGGTGTCAAAGCGACGATAGTGCTTATTTGAATTCTATATGCTGAAATAAAAAAACTTACCCATGAAAAATATGGATAAGTACTTTTATTATTTGTTATGACTTTCATTGATTAAGTTTTGTTTTTTCATCGAGATGATCGCTGAATAACAAAATACTGCAACAGCTACCCAAATTATTGAGAATGAGATTAGTTTTTGAATGCTTAATACTTCTCCATATACAAAGATTCCTATGAAGAATTGCATAGTTGGAGGTAAATATTGTAGAATACCTAGAATGTATAAAGGTATTGCTGTGGCTCCTTTAGCGAAAAGCATTAATGGAATAGCTGTGATTGCTCCAGATAACAATAAATATATTAATGTATCTGTTCCAAAAGAATAGAATGTAATTGAATTACTTGTTGAAAGATATCCCATATAAATAAGTGCGATAGGAGAAACTATCGCTGTTTCTATAAGTAAACTTGCTTTTGGACTAAGAATAATTTTCTTTTTACATAAGCTGTAAAGTCCAAAACTTAGTGCTAATAGTATAGAAATCCAGGGAAGGGATCCAAGTGAAATAAATAGGTATATTAATGAGCCTCCAACACATAGGCACGCTATTGTTTGTGTACGTGTCAATTTCTCTTTTAAAAATACTACTGCTAAGATAATTGTTACGATTGGATTTAGGTAATATCCAAAACTTGCCTCTAATACATGATTGGTGTTAACTGCTATTATATATGTAAGCCAGTTTAATGTTATTAAAAATGATGCTAGTACTAATAACAAGACACTTTTCTTATTTTTCCAGAGAGTTGTTATTTCATTAAAGATAGATTGTTTATTTTTTGCAATTGCGACCACGATAATCATAAAAACAAAAGAACATATAATTCTCATCGCAAGAACTTCATATGCGCCTATTTCTTTTAGTAATTTAAAATATATAGGGAATAAGCCCCATGAAAAGTAACATATAAGAATAGCTATCAAACTCTTTTGTGTATTACTCATATTATCCCTCCTTATACGATATGAATGTATGATTAAGTATAACGAAAAAAATTATATATTTCAATGAAAATAGATAACTATACAGTGAAATTAATCGAAAAAATCCAATATTTTTTTATAGATAAGTTATTTTCGTTATTTTCAAAAGCTTTACAGTAGAGTTTTTAGGGATGAATAGTATCTTAATTTATAAAACTATAACCGAGAAAAAATAAAAATATTTTCCCATCTTAAGTTATAAATTAGTTATATAACACATTCAAGGTAGATTTAATATTGATTTTAGAAATAACATATCCTAATATATTTATTTAGAACGAATACACTCGGCAAAAAAGGGCTTCCATTTGTTTGAGAAATATTATAAAATAAGGGTGTGAAAAAGATAACTGTATGATTAGTGCGGGAGAGGACGATGGACACCGAAGGTACAAGTTAACATTTAGCGAATGTTAATGAAATTCTCAGGTAAAAAGACTGTACTAGGACAGAACTCTGAAGCTAGGCAACAGAGAGAGAGCTAACTAGCTTTCTTTGTGTTGTTTTTATTTTAGGTGGGATACTATGAAATTGATAACAAACAATCCAAGATTTTTGCAAGAAAATTTTAGAGATATCGAAGTAGAATACCATGAAGTTGACTACTTAGATATATTAAAAAAAGTTAGAGACTACGTTCATGAAAATTGGGAAGTTGTAACACACCCTCTATATGGAAGTGTGAAACCAAATGAAACAATTTACAGATCGGTAGTTATTCGAAAAAATACTGAATTAGATGTTGCTTCTATTAATTTAATTTCTGAAGCGGTAGGAACTTTTGAAAAATTTAGAAAGAATAAAGAAGTTCCCCAGTGGACTGATAGAGTAAAAGATGATTTCAGTGTTATCGATCACGATTTACTATTAAATGCGATAAAAAGAATTTTATAAAAAATAAATAAAGGAGAATAATTATGAGTAGACATTATGATGTAATTATTATCGGTTCTGGACCTGCAGGTTTATCAGCAGCGTTATACGCTTCTCGTGCTAAACTAAATGTTTTGGTTCTAGAAAAATCGAAAAATGGGGGACAAGCAGCAATCACTCACATGATTGAAAACTATCCTGGTGCTATTGAAGATCCAACTGGACCACGTCTGACTGCAAGAATGGCAGAACAAGCGAAAAACTTCGGTACAGAATTCAAACAAGAAGAAGTACTAGATGTTAATCTTGAAGGCGACGAAAAAGTAGTTACTTGTACAAGCGGTGATTACACAGCTAAAGCAGTAGTAATCGCAACTGGAGCATCTCCAAGAAAACTAGATATTCCAGGGGTTAGAGAATTAGAAAGTAAAGGTATTTCTTACTGTGCTACTTGTGATGGTGACTTCTTCGATGGACTTGAAGTGTTCGTAGTTGGTGGAGGAAATAGTGCTGTAGAAGAAGCTTTATTCTTAACTAAATTTGCTCGTAAAGTAACAATCATCCACTTTGAAGAAGATATTCACTGTGAAAAAATTACAGCTGAAAAAGCAAGAAATCACCCACAAATCGAGATTAGAACTGAAACAGTTGTTCTTGAAGCAATTGGTGATGGAATTCTAGAAGCTATTAAATTTAAAAATGTAGCTACAGGTGAAGAGTATGTGGTAGAAGCTGACGAAGAAGACGGAACTATGGGATTATTCTTCTTCATCGGATATGTTCCTCAAACTAAACTATTTGAAGGAAAAGTTGAACTTACTGAAGGTGGTTATGTTAAAGCTGGAGAAGACACTAAAACAAATGTTGAAGGTGTATATGTAGCTGGTGACTGTCGTCAAAAAGAAATCCGTCAAGTAGTAACAGCTGTATGTGATGGTGCTGTAGCAGCGATCACTGCAGAAAAATATATTGCTGAGAAATTTGAATAAAATTTAAAAAATAAAAAAAGGAGACAAAGACAATGTTAGAACTAAACAAAGAAAACTTTGAGAGTGAAGTATTGGAAGCAGAAGGATACGTGTTAGTAGACTTTTGGAGCCAAGGATGTGAACCGTGTAAAGCACTTATGCCAAGTGTACATGAATTAGCAGACAAATACGGAGACAAACTTAAGTTTGCTGCTCTAGATACAACAAAAGCAAGAAGACTTGCAATCAAACAAAAAGTTTTAGGGTTACCAACAATAGCCATATATAAAGACGGAAGCAAAGTTGAAGAAGTAACTAAAGATGATGCTACTGTTCCAAATATAGAAGCTATGATTAACAAATATTTATAAAAAAAAATAAACTCAATGGGGAGGTATTAGGTATGCGTCTTGAATTAGGAAAGATCCATATTAAAGATATACAATTTGCTGCAGAATCAAAAATCGAGGCAAACGTATTATATGTAAATAAAGAAGAGCTTGTAAAAGCTGTTTTCGAGGATGATGCAATTAAATCTGTTGATTTAGATATTGCTCGTCCAGGTGAGAGTGTTCGTATTACACCAGTTAAGGATGTAATTGAACCTCGTGTTAAAGTTGAAGGTCGTGGAGGAATTTTCCCAGGTATCCTTTCAAAAGTAGATACTGTAGGTGAAGGTCGTACAATTGCACTTAAAGGTATGGCTGTAGTAACTACTGGTAAAATCGTAGGATTCCAAGAAGGTATTATCGACATGACAGGACTTGGAGCTGAATATACTCCATTCTCTAAAACAAATAACTTAATCGTTATTGCTGAGCCTAAAGAAGGAGTTAAACAACACGAACACGAAAAAGCAGTTCGCTATATCGGATTCAAAGCTGCTCGTTACATTGCAGAATTAGCTCGTTCATTAGAACCAGAAGAAGTAGAAGTATTTGAAACTAAACCTTTATTAGAACAAATTGCTGAATATCCAGATCTACCAAAAGTAGGATATGTATACATGCTTCAAACTCAAGGTTTATTACACGATACTTATGTATACGGTGTTGATGCAAAACAAATAGTACCAACAATTCTATATCCAACTGAAATTATGGATGGTGCTATCGTAAGTGGTAACTGTGTATCAGCTTGTGATAAAAACCCAACATATGTACACTTAAACAACGGTGTTATTGAAGATTTATACAAAAAACATGGTAAAGAAATTAACTTCTTAGGTGTAATAATTACTAATGAAAATGTTTATTTAATGGATAAAGAACGTTCATCTAACTGGACTGCAAAACTTTGCCGTTACTTAAACTTAGATGCAGTAATCGTATCTCAAGAAGGATTCGGTAACCCAGATACTGACTTAATCATGAACTGTAAAAAAATTGAAGCTGAAAAAGTTAAAACAGTTATCGTAACTGATGAATATGCAGGACGTGATGGAGCCAGCCAAAGTTTAGCTGATGCTGACGTAGCTGCTGATGCTGTAGTAACTGGAGGAAATGCTAACCAAGTGGTTGTATTACCAAAATTAGATAGAGTTATCGGACATATCGATGTAGTAAACGTAATCGCTGGTGGTAACCAAGACTCATTAAGAGAAGATGGAACTATCGAAGTTGAAATTCAAGCTATTACAGGTGCTACTAACGAAACAGGTTTCGGTTACTTAAGTACTAAAACTTTCTAGTAGCAAAATAAAAATAAATGTTATAGATTTTAACAAGGAGGAAATAAGATAATGGTAAGTCTTATTAATAAAAAAGTAGTTATCATTGGTGACCGTGATGGTATCCCAGGATTAGCTATTGAAGAGTGTGTAAAACCAATTGAAGGATTAGAAGTAGTATTCTCATCTACTGAATGTTTCGTCTGAACAGCTGCAGGGGCTATGGACTTAGAAAACCAAAAACGTGTTAAAGAAGCTGCCGAAAAATTCGGTAACGAAAACGTTGTTGTTTTACTAGGTGCATCTGAAGCCGAAGCTGCTGGTCTAGCAGCTGAAACAGTAACAGCAGGGGACCCAACATTTGCAGGGCCACTTGCAGGTGTAGCATTAAATCTTGCTGTATATCACATTGTAGAAGAAGAAATTAAATCACAAATAGATGAAGCTATCTATGAAGATCAAGTTGGAATGATGGAAATGGTATTAGATATTGATGAAATCACAAGCGAAATGAAAGATGTTCGTGGAGAGTAATTAAAGATCTAAATAATAGTTATAGGGGGAAATAAAAATGTCTAAAATAAGAGTAGTACATTATATAAACCAATTCTTCGCTGGAGTAGGTGGAGAAGAACAAGCCCACATTGCACCAGAATTAAGAACTGAATTACCACCAATTAGTGTTCAGTTACAAGGGCAATTGGGAGAAGAATTTGAAGTAGTAGCTACAGTAGTTTGTGGTGATAGTTACTTCAACGAAAACTTAGAAAAAGTTCAAGCAGAACTTTTAGAAATGATTAAAGGATGCAAACCACAATTATTCATCGCTGGTCCAGCATTCAATGCAGGGCGTTACGGGGTAGCAGCTGGTACAATTACTAAAGCTGTTCAAGACGAATTAGGAATTCCAGCTGTAACAGCAATGTACGTAGAAAACCCAGGAACAGACATGTTCAGAAAAGAAGTTTATATTCTTGAAACAGCTGACAGTGCAGCTGGTATGAGAAAAGCTTTACCAAAATTAGCTAAATTTGCAGCAAAATTAGCTAAAGGTGAAGAAATCCTTTCTCCAAAAGAAGAAGGATACCACGAAAGAGGAATCCGTGTTAACTTCTTCAGCGATAAACGTGGATCAGAACGTGCTGTTGAAATGCTTGTTAAGAAAATTAAAGGTGAAGAATTCGAAACAGAATATCCAATGCCTAACTTTGACAGAGTTGAGCCAAACCCAGCTGTTAAAGATTTAAGCAAAGCTAAAATCGCTTTAGTTACTTCTGGAGGTATTGTTCCAAAAGGAAACCCAGATCACATCGAATCATCTTCTGCATCTAAATATGGTGAATATTCATTAGAAGGATTCACTGACTTAACTGATGCAACTCACGAAACTGCTCACGGTGGATATGACCCAGTATACGCTAACGAAGATGCTGACCGTGTATTACCTGTAGACGTAATGAGAGAATTCGTTAAAGAAGGTAAAGTAGGAAGCTTACACGAAAAATTCTATACTACAGTAGGTA
>CALIWM010000232.1:0-3675 GCA_938046645.1 uncultured Gemella sp.
AAGACGTAGATGGTTTCCATCCTATAAATGTTGGAAAGTTAGTGATTGGAGAAGCTAAACTTATTCCTTGTACACCATTAGGGATTTTAGAAATGATTAAATCAACTGGTGAAGAAATTTCTGGAAAACTTGCTTTAGTGATTGGAAGAAGTAATATTGTAGGTAAACCTATTTCATCTTTATTACTTCAAAATAATGCAACTGTAATTACTGCTCATTCTAGAACTAAAGATTTAGAAACGTTAATTGAACAAGCTGATATTATCGTAAGCTGTGTAGGAGTTGCACATTTCTTAAGCGGTAAAGAAAAAGTAAAACCAACTTGTACAATCATCGATGTAGGTAATAACTACAAAGACGGTAAGTTAGTTGGAGACGTAAATCTAGATGAGTTCTTGGAAAAAGTTGCTTATATTTCTCCTGTACCTGGAGGAGTAGGGCCTTTAACAATCACAATGTTAATGAGAAATACATTAACGGCTACTTATAATTTATTAGAAAAATAATTTCAAGAAAATCTAGATGTTCTTTGAGACTTTATTTAATTGAAATGTTTTTGATTTAATGATACAATAATATACTGTACAAGAATGCAATATATTTAAAGATATAGACTTATAAATTATACTATGATATAATTTATAAAATGCAGTGAGTAAAGAAATTTATGTGGAGGATTGTTAATAAATGATTAGATTCTTGAAAAATGTAGCCACAGAAATGCGTAAAGTAAGTTGGCCAACATTTAGTGAACTTGTTAGAAAAACACTAATTGTTATTATTGTAGTTGGAATATTAATGTTATTTAGCTATGTAGTTGATTTAGGAATAACTGCTGGAATTAGACACTTCAGCAGATAAGAGAGGTTATTATGAGCGATACAGTAAGTAAAGAGTGGTATGTAATACATACGTATTCTGGATATGAAAACAAAGTAAAAGATAATATTGAAAAAAGAGTTGAGTCTCTTGGTATGGAAGACAAAATCTTCAGAATCGTTGTTCCAGAAGAAAAAGAGACAATCTTAACTCCAACAGGAAAGAAAAAAGAAGTTAATAGAAAAACATTCCCTGGATATGTACTTGTTGAGTTAGTAATGACAGATGATTCATGGTTTGTAGTTAGAAATACACCTGGTGTAACTGGATTTGTAGGATCACACGGTGGTGGTTCTAAACCTAGTCCATTATTACCAGAAGAAATTAACTTTATTTTACAACAAATGGGTCTATCGAATGTTGTAGATATTGATATTGAAGTTGGAGATTATGTTCGTGTTATCTCTGGCCCATTCGTTGATATGGAAGGAAAAGTTGTAAACTTAGACTTACATAACTATAAAGCTGATGTTATGATCGAGCTTATGGGTAGAGAAACTAAAGTGGAGCTTGAACTTTATAATATCGAAAAATTCTAAGAAAGGAAAAGCTATCTTTATGATAGTAGGATAGAATGTGGAAAAGATTGCTATAATTATGGATTCAACTGCATATTTATCAGAAGATTTAAAGAAAGAACTAGATATTCGTACTGTTTATTTAAATCTAATTATTGATAATAATTCGTATAAAGAAGTTATCGATATGCCACTTGATAAATATCACGAATACCTAAGAGATCCAAACAATGCCTTCCCTACAACTTCTCAACCTGCTATAGGTGAGGTTGTATCTTGCTTAGAAAAACTAAAAGAAGAAGGGTATACTGATGTTATTGCCATTGCACTTTCTAGTGGAATTAGTGGTACATTCACATCTTACTCTGTAGCTGGTCTTATGGTTGACGGATTGAATGTTCATCCGTTCGATTCAGAAGTCTCTTGTAGACCTGAAGGATATTATGCTATAAAGGCAGCTAAGTTAATTAAAGAAGGAAAAACTTCTAGTGAAATAATTTCAGCATTAAATGAAATGAAAAAAGTATCGGACGCATATTTTATGGCAGATGATTTATCTCACCTTCAACGAAGTGGACGTTTAAGTGGTGCTCAAGCAGTAGTAGGAAGTTTACTTCAAGTAAAACCATTACTACATTTTGATGATAAGGTAATTGTACCGTTCCAAAAAATTCGTACTTATAAAAAAGTTGTATCGAGAATGTACGAATTGTTTGATGAGTACTATAGACAACATGAAGGAAAACATATTACTGTTTGTGTATTACATGTTGATGCATTAGATAAAGCTGAAGAAATTAAAAAATATGTTGAAGATAATTATTCAAATGTAACTGTTGAAATTGATGGTATTAGTCCAGTAATTTCTACACACCTTGGATTAGGTGCGGTTGGATTTGGGTGGACAATATTAGATTAAAAAATTAAGAGGTGGAAATTATGGTACAAACAATGGCACACACTTGCTATCGTGTTGCAGATTTAAAAAAATCAGTTAAATTTTATACTGAAGCATTCGACTTTGTAGTAAGTCGTGAAAGAGATTTTCCTGAGTACAAGTTTACATTAGTATACTTAACTTTACCGGGTTCAAACTATGAGTTAGAATTAACTTATAACTACGATCATGGTGCATATGAACTTGGAGATGGATATGGGCACATAGCTATTTCTGTAGAAGATTTAGAAGGGCTATACGAAAAACACAAAGCGGCAGGATATGACGTAACAGAGCTTAAAGGTTTACCAGGATTCCCGCCAGGATACTACTTCATTAAAGATCCAGATGGATACAAAATTGAAGTGATTCGTACTAAGATGTAGTTATCATTTGATTTTTTTAAAATCATATGATATAATGTATTTACATTGAAATAAATTACCGAAAGGGTGGTGAATTTTGAAAGGTTCTCCGCTCTTTTATATTGCAATAAAAACTTAAGAAAGAGGTGTACTGTATGAGTATTGTAGAAAAAGTTAAAGCAATAGCAACAAAACAAGCAGAAAATACGGAATTTTCTCTTTATGATGTAGAATACGTAAAAGAAGGAACTGAGTATTTCTTACGTATTTACTTCGATAAAGATGGTGGTCTTACACTTGATGATTGTGTATTATTAAGTGAAAAACTAGCTGAAGAACTTGACAAAGAAGATTTCATTAGTGATAAATACTACTTAGAGGTTTCTTCTCCAGGAATTGAAAGAGATTTAAGAGACTTAGAAGAAGTAACTAATTCTGTCGGGAAACATGTTTATATTAAAACATATGAGAAAATTGATAATCAAAAAGAATTCTATGGTGATATCCTAGGCGTTGAAGGCGAAGAAATTACTTTAGAATACAAAGATAAAGCGAGAGTTAAAAAATCAACAATTAACTATAGTAAAATCGCTAAAATTAGATTAGCTGTTAAATTTTAATTATTAAAGGAGAAAGAAAGATGAGCAAGGATTTGCTTAAAGCTATAAAATTAATTGAACAAGAAAAAGGGATTGCAGAAGATATTCTAGTAGAAGCTATTGAATTAGCTTTACTATCAGCTTATAAAAAGAATTTTAACGCTGCAAAAAACGTAAGAGTAGATTTTAATAGAACAACTGGTGATTACAAATTTATCATTAGAAAAGATGTTGTTGAAGAAGTTTACGATGATAGAATTGAATTTGCTCTTGAAGATGCATTAAAAATTAATCCAGCATATGAAGTTGGAGATATTTACGAAGTAGTAGATTTACCAAGTGACTTTGGACGTGTTGGAGCGCAAGCTGCTAAACAA
>CALIWM010000233.1:0-2551 GCA_938046645.1 uncultured Gemella sp.
TTATTCCTTTACTTTGTAATTCATTTACATATTTTCTTGCTGTTTCAATTTCATCTAAAAATTTGATATCATCTCCAGGACTTGATGATTCCTTAGTCTTTTTCACAACATCTATTCCTATAATTCCAATATTCTGACCACCAATATTCTTTATCATATACGGTTTCCATTTTCCTTCCAGAATACTTCCTTTATCAGGAACAACATTGGCTGAAACTACTGGTATTTTTAAAACATCTAGAAATGATTTCAAAAATTTGTTCCCATCGTCAAATTCATGATTTCCCAATGTATAAACGTCAAAATTTATTGCATTCATAAGTTCAGCATCGGCTTTTCCTTCAAATAACGTATAATAAAGTGTCCCTGTTACAGCATCTCCTGCGTGTAATACAAGAGTATTTTTATTATTCTGTCTAAAATTTTTGATTGCCTGTGCCACTCTTGGAAATCCTCCAATATGTACCGTAACAGTCTTTCCATTAAGTTTAAGGGGCATTTTTTCCTCTTCAAGATGCGAATGATGGTCATTAATATGTGCCACATTTAGCTCAAATGCTCCAGATGAACTTTGGCTGTTCGCTTTACGACTAGTCTTTGCCTCCAAATTAGCTGCTGAAAATAACGCTAATGTCAATCCCAATAATAATAATTTTTTCATAATTTTTCCTCCTTAAAAAAATTTATATTTATTAATATCAATAGCATTTGGAACAATTTGAAAACATTTGTTTCCGAAGATTTTTATTCCCGCTAACTTACCACACGATACACGATGAGTAGCATTTTTTAAAGCTAAAAACACTAAAAATCTATTACGAATACTTTTTAGAATAGTATCTGAAAATTGACTACTATGATTATGATATATACGTACAGTAACACCATTTTTTTTAGCATAATAATTATGAATAAAAGCAGTAATAGGGTTATGCACATGTAGAACATCAATCCTATTATTTTCATAAAACTCCTTACATTCTCTTGCATAACGCACCATGTTTGAAACTTTCAAAGTAGGAAAGACTATTCTTTCAATTCCTTTTTCATCTAAGTATTTATTAAAAGGAAAATGAGAATCACCATTGGACTCACCTACCAGATATTCAAATTCTCCATCATCTGTATTAATGTGATTTTTTATGAAGCTTTGCACACCACTAATAGTATTTCTAACTCCACCCGTCACATGTATAACACGATATTTCATTCTATCACCTACGATTCAAATCATTTTTTATCTTAGTTGTTGATATTTCTTTAGTTCGTGGGAGATAAACAACTTCTATTCCAATATCTTCCAAGTAATCAAACTTACCTTCCCAATCATCTCCAATTACAAAAACATCGACGTTATATTTTTTTATATCAGAAACTTTTTGTTCCCAAGTTTCTTCTGGAATTACAAGATCAACATATTTAACAGCATCTAAAAGTGATTTTCTATTTTCATAATCAAAGTAGCATTCTTTATTTTTTTCTTTATTATTAAATTCATCAGTAGATAATCCAACTATAAGATAATCTCCTAAAGATTTTGCTCTTTTTAATAGGTTAATATGACCATAATGTAATAGGTCAAATGTCCCATAAGTAATCACCTTTTTCATATAGTACTCTTCTCCTCAACACTTTCTCTCATTTTCTTTTTATAAATTAATTTCCTTATAGAATTAGGCATCACTCTGACAATATTACGTAGAAAAATATTACGACACAATTCAAATTTTGATATATATCCTCGTTTATAAAAATCTACCTGTAAGAAGAATTCTGTTTTAATATAAAGCAATCCACCTCTACGAAGATAACTCGAATCATCCGTTTGCATAACTACTAACGGCTCTTGAATATTCAAAAATTCTTTTGTTGGATTATCATGTATTAGTCTCATAGTTAAATCGTAATCTTCTAAATATCGAAACTCTCTATAGTTACCAACCTTTAGTATATATTCTTTTCTCATCATACTTGAGGGATTATTAAAGGGATTTCTAAACTTAGAGTATTCTCTAATTTCCGCAGTCATTTCAGGTACTTTTTTTAGAGCTGTAAATTCCGTATTTTTTTCTAAAATATTAGTTCCCACCATAATTAAATTGGGATTTCGTTCAAAGGCTTTAATTTGTTTTTCAAAACGCGTTTCTACACAATAATCATCACTATCCATTCTGGCAATTATATCAGTTGTACACTTATCTACTCCAAAACGAGATGCTGGACCTGAACCTACATTAGTGTCCAGTTTATACACTTGTAAAATTGGAATTTCTATTTTAATTTGTTCAATTTCATCATATAACTCCTGGGTTAATATTCCATCACAAACTAAAATAATTTCTGTTGGTCTAATAGTCTGTTGATATGAAGTTAATAAACTTTTTCTTAAATTATAAGTTTTTTCTTTTTCATATACTGTCATTAAAACTGAAAAATCCATAATCTATTCTAAATCTCCTTCCCCACTAACCAATCTATAATAACCGAACGATATGGAACAACATTATACCAATCTGCCTTATAATATACTATTACAAATAAAAATACAGAA
>CALIWM010000234.1:0-2551 GCA_938046645.1 uncultured Gemella sp.
AAAAGATGAGGAAATCAGAGATTTTTTTAATCAACTAGGATAACAACTATTTTTAATACTTTATACTTTTCCATGATTATAGGGGGATTATATATGAAATTTTTTGAAGAAAATTATTCACAAGAAATACCTACTCGTATCAAAAATTTAAGAAAAAAATACAATATTACACAAAGCGAACTAGGCAATGCAGGTCAAGTTAGTCAAGTTGAAAGTGGTAAGCGACCAATTACGAGTTCGATGTTAGTTTATTTAAATGCTCTAACCGCTTCGAGCTATACGTATATCGTTTTTGGAGAGTTCGTTTAGTATGACTGGTGGTCAACAAATACATTTTCAATTGATCTATTATTAAAATCTATGTTGTTATTTGTTTTCTATCCAATATTTTCACCTAAAGTACATTTCATTTTTTGAAATATGGATATCATCAAGACTAAACCGTATCATATAATAGTTCTTCCTCTATTAAGGAATCCAATTTAGAAACATCTTTTCTTACAATAGAATATACTCTATACCCAATTGATTCTTCAATAGGTAATTTATGTTCTTTTACAACTTTCAAAAATAGATTGACAAAAGTTCCAATAAATTTTTGAAATACAAAAGATTTGAAAGATTAATTCCATATTTTTCTGAAAGACGCTTTAAGCTGATTCCTTGTTTCCTTAGTTCATAGATTTGAACTTTAGCTTCATAACGCAATTTCATTATAAAACACCCCAATGTTAGATTTTTTCTGTCTAACTTTTGGGGTGCAGTCCATTTCAAGCGTTATTTCTTTTTCTTGAATTCAGTACATCGCAATATAAATCAACCGAATCACTACTTTTTTCACTACCTTTATTTGAAATGAGAATATCGATTCGGACAATCAAAAGTAAGAGGAACTTCATTATGAGGCTCCTCTTTTTCTATGCTCGCTCCAACATCTATTTTATTATTGTGTTATGCTAAAATAGCATATAAATTAATGCCGTCCAGCTTTATTCAGCTCGACAAGCTGAAATCTGTTTACTTACGGTATTCCTCTACTTTAGATTCATACTTTTTTAAAAGTTCCCGTGAGTAAACTTTTTCATGTATCGAGTTTCTAACTTCTTTCCAGAGAATAGCTGCAACTTTTAACCTATTAGAATAACAATCGCTCAATTCATCTAAACAAAAGTCTTTTAGAAACTGATTCCATTGGCAAGCCGAACTATCATACTTGGCATAATCTGACTCACCATAATATATTTTAATCATATCTTGAATAGTGAATGTTATATCTTTATCCCTTTTTACTTTTCGCCAAGCCGTCGCCATATTAGCACTAAATTTAAAGGGACTAATGCCTGTTACAGCTGAGAAATAATCTCGAAATTTTTGGTTAAAAGAAAAACCACAGTTAAGTAACGGAGTCTCCAAGGCTATCACTTCGACTTGACTTTTGTTTCCTTTACTCAAAAATTTTTCTATTTTATTTCCCTTAAAATACTGTTCGATAATATAGTTCAATTCTTGCTTCGTACATCTATACTCTAATCCAAGGGACTTACAAATTTGTGAAAGTTCTTCTCGATACCAGTAGTATCTATTAAATTCTTCAAATGATTTTATATCTCCAAAATCAGGTCTTTTTTCTCCCATATGCACACCTTAATAAATCAAATTTGTCAGACAATCAATTTACTTGCTAACTTGTAAACCCGTCTTATCACTTTACTTTCTAAGTTCTAGCTATCGAGCTCAATTTTAAACAACTAAAAATCGATCCGAAGTTTTTATGATATGTGCTGTTTCTTTGACGTCCAAATCATCTGTATACAGCAAATGATTTGTCTCAATATTTTTAGTTAAAAACTCATTTCTTGACTGGATAGATAGATCGCCTGTTCTTTCAATTTCTTCTCTAGAAGAATCTCGGTCTCTAAGCGTTTCTTCTTCTGCTAGCAAGACACAGTATTTTAAGTTTATCTGTCTTGCCTTTAAGAACTCTGCGATTTTCTTCAGTTGTTCCTCAAATATGACGTATTCTATGATGACTGTAATGCCTCGGGCCATGAAATTATTGGTCAGACTGATGACATTATCCCAAAACAAGTCCATGTAATAACCATCATCCTCCCAAGGTGCTACTAGGCCGCTTTTAATCATTAAGTAGATCATGTCGCCTTCTATCACCGCACTTTTGTCAAAAGAGTAAGCTAACTCTTTGCTGACCGTGCTTTTTCCAACGCCTGGAGGTCCAGAAACAATATAAACACAATTTTCCAACCTAATACCTCTATCAATTCTAACGATTCTGAGAACAACTGCTCATATTATAGCATTTCTAAGATATTATTTCTATCGACTTCAAATCCTTCAAAAAAGAGAAGAGAAATGGATAAAATTCGGCGGAAAACTCTTATAAAATTCCAAGAAAACCCTTACTTTTGAAAATCTTCATTTTAATGCAATAAATTTTGACAGATAGTCTACTAGCCTTTATAATAGTATTATTACTAAAATTAGGGAGAGTATGTCCATGCCAAATAATGAAGAGAACAAAGGTATGTTTCGT
>CALIWM010000235.1:0-4342 GCA_938046645.1 uncultured Gemella sp.
TTGATAGATTTCATTGTATACTCCTATAAATTTGATATTGCTATTATAACAAAAAATTCACTACCTAACAATAGCCTGAAAAGAGAAATTGATTTTGGTAAGTTATATAGTCTTATTAGAAGAGGAGATTCTTTTTTTAAACCTTAGAAAATGATATAAACTAAAAATCACATACTAAAAAAAACCGAAGCCTGAACTTCGGTTTGATTTTTGATTAGAAACTTCCTATTTTTTGTTGTCGTTTTAAAAACAATCTCTGTTTTAGATAAATTTAATGCTAAATAGTACTATTTTACAATTCTGTAGTAATAAAACTTCTAGATTGCTATTTTACCCTTTGACAGAGCTCAGTCGACTGCTAACAATATCGATTTATTTTAACACTTTTTCTTTTTATACTTGTAGATTACATTTTAAAATTAATTCAACAAGTATTCAATCTAAATTAAATTTTAAAATCCATGATATCCCCTAAAACTATTTTTCTATCAAATCATAAAAAGTATACTCATCAATTATATCAATATCTTGACCATCTAACTTCAATCTTTCAGCTTTTATTTGTTTTGAGGATTTTTTCCCACTTAATATTGTATTGTATTCAGTGCTTCCCAGAATTAAGTAGTTTGTTGCCTTTGTAACAGTATTATCTAATACTGCACCTAAATTGACTACTAATTGTTTTGCAGATGATCTAGGCATTCTTTCTAGTGTACCTGTAAAAACTACATGTTTTCCATAAAAAAATCCATCTTGATCAATATTATCATTAGTTGGTTTAAAATCTTTATTTGTAATCTCCTTTGTCCATAAATTATCTATTTCAATATTCTCTATATTCATCTTAAGTTTTATCTGATCATATAACTCTTTTGTGGTTATACAATCCGCTAATGCACGATGTTTATTTTTGCTAATTTTCAAATAATCGCTTAAATCCTTTAAACGATGATGCTTCAGTTCTGGATAAAGTTTTCTTGCAAATTGTAATGTGTCCATATATTTATTATCAATTTGTTTACTGCATCCTACTTTTAAAAAATTTATATCAAAAGAAGTATTATGTCCTAAAATGATATCATCTCCAATAAAACTTAAAACACTATCACTAACCTCCTCTATAACTGGCATATTTTCTACCATCTCATTGCTAATCCCTGTTAATTCTGTTATAAAAGGGGCAATTCTATTAATTGGTTTAATTAGTTGAGAATATTCCTCAACAATTTTATCATTACGAACTTTAATTAAGGCAATTTCAATAATCTCATCAAAATAAGTTGAAAGCCCAGTGGTTTCTAGATCAATCACACAATAGTCACTAATAATCTTTTTAGTATAATTTTTATTTTTCATTATCTACTCCTTTTTGATATATTAACATTTATAAGTGTAGATATTATACCATAGAACATAATTTTTATTAAATCCTAATACTTTTAAATCTTTATAATGCAGTTTTTAACTAGTATCAATTAGGGTAGTTATATTTTATTAATACCTTTCTTCAAAAGCCTTTTTTATACTTAAAGTTGTTCTAACATCTCCCCATCTTTGAACTAGCTTTTCATTTAATTTTTGATGATCCGAAAAACCTAATTCAGAATAAATATAGTAATCCAAAATTATCAACAAACAATTATTATAGATTGTTAATTCCTCTTCGGATAGAACTCTGCCTCTTTCTTTTATTGACTCATCATAGTGAATATAATAATTTCTAGTATTAGCAACAATAAATGGAAAATCCCGCGTACTAATGTCACCAGTTATAAAAGATACCTGATATTCTGCAAGCATTAAGTCAGCAAGCCTACTTTCAAGAGTAATAAATCTTTTTGATTTTGCCAATAAAAAACTTTCCATACCATTTGTTCGACCATCTGTTAATGTTTTTACTCTATCTTTAAATTCTCTCATGGTTCCTGCTTTAAACCTAGCATGATAAGTTTCTAGAGCTTGAACAACATTTAAAAATAGTCTTACTTGGGATATTCCATTCATATATAGCAATTCCATATAAAGCTCTATCACTGGTTTTAATTTATGATAAGAAGCCAAATAATTTTTGAAACTATTATTTTTTAGCAAATCATCTAAAAGAAAAGATTTTAGTATATACCTACCATAATAGTTTCCCTTAAATCTATCCTTTATGATAATAGGGCTAATGATATCCAACGTTCTAGGAAATTTATGTTCACTATCATATGAATCAAATTCTAAATTTGATAGCCCTTGAATTTTATGAACAACAATTTCTCCAACAAGTGTCAACTCAATTAATCTTTTAATCTTTTCAAATAAGTTAAAAAAAATATCTAAAAAGGTTTCGTTTGAGAATTCAATCTCAATTAACGTTCTTTGAATCAGTTCAATTTTATCTTTAAATAATTCAGACTCATGAACAGGAAGCATAGTACCCCTAACATGATATTTAATATTCACGTTATCATCTTCATAAATTAATGTACCGCTATCACAATCATTATAAACACCATAGTTTTCTCCAATCGAATATGCAGATTTTCCTCCCCATCTCATTACACCACTAATTTCGAAAAATACACTTTTAAATTTATTTTGAAACTTTTTTAAATCACGAAACCCACTCACATAGTATTTTGCACCAAAAGAAAAAACAGATGTTCTAGATGAAACATTACTTGAAACCCCTTTAGAACGAAATACATCAAATAATACAAATTTTGCACCATTTGATAATTCGACTTTTAATTCAGTAATTTGGTCTGGCAATTCCAATGTACTAGGAAGTGCTTCCTTAACTTCTATTTCAAGCAATATTCCACCATCTTCATCATTCAAATAAAGGTGACACTCTCTTTTTTTCCCTTCTAATTCAACCGAACCACTTCCCTGGTAACTTAATTCCATATCGATTCCTCCAAATAAATTTTATGTCATTAATTGTAGAACTAAAAACTCTATAAAACCGTTTTTAAAATTATTTCTAATAATAATTCTAGCACACGAAAAAATAAACACCCAAACAAAAATTGTGAGAGTGTTTGTACGTATTTTCAAAAGAAATAAACGTTTTTAAAGCTGTCACTCGTCCTAAAGCTACTAATAATACACTATTTAATTATTACTTTTAAAAAGAATAAGTTTAGATGACAATTATACCATCTCTTCCAAGAGAAATTGAATTATCTTCAGTTAATGATGAAGCAGTTTCTTTATAACAGTTCATTGATATTTTGAAAATTGAATTATAAAGTTGACAATCATTTGGTAAATTATAAACATTATCCAAGTTATCTATCAACAAATTGAATATCTCACTATTAAGTCCAATCTTATAACCTACAAAAGAAATTAGAGAATATTCTATTCCACATATTCTTCTAACCTCTATTTTTTTATTTTCAAATGTCAACAATGATATGATATTTTTGTAATAGCGTAAAGTTGCTAAATTAGCATCAAAATAATATTCTAAATTTCCAACAGACTCAGGATCAACATCACAAAACTTTAATTCATCATTATGAAAATAAGAACCTGTTATATGTCTCCTAAAGCGAGTTATATAATGGTAATTACCAGAGGAGTCATTAAATATTAATTGACCAATTGATTTAAGCTGTTTTTTGGCTTTAAATATAGATTCGTTACTTATACTATCCTTCCAACTACCTTTAGCTTCAATTAAATAAGCATCGTTAATACTCCCATAGCCTAAACCGAAGAAATCAGGAAAATATTTACTAGGATTTACTATCCTGGAAATAACAGGATCTTTTAGATGGTATAAATAAGGAATCTTGTATTCTTTTTCCGCAATTGCATACGCTGACAACATGCCTATAAAATAAGAAATAGCTGACTTAATTGATGGTTCGGAACTTGAATAATCACTGCTCATATAGAATTTATCATCATTCTCTATTAAAGCCATTTTAACTAAATTATAATAAAATCTTTGACCATTAAAAGAGATACGACTATTCTTATAACCACCAGCATTAATAAGATATCTTATAAAATCTTTTTTTGAAAGAGATATTTGCTTTTTACTATTAACGCTCTTTGTTCGATAATCTTTAACAGTATTATACGAAAATACTTCAATATCAACCATAACTTTAAATCCTCAATACAATTGACAAACACCCCCACAAAATTTTGTGGGGGTGTTTGTAGGGAAGTTTTAGAAGAAACGTCTCCCATTATATCGCCTATACGAGTAACGAAAGGCTTATAAACTCGGCTTAAGCCCTCAAACAATTAATAAATAATTACTTAAGAGTAACTGAAGCGCCTGCTTCTTCCAATTTAGCTTTGATTTCTTCAGCTTCTGCAGTTGCAACGCCTTCTT
>CALIWM010000236.1:0-6056 GCA_938046645.1 uncultured Gemella sp.
TCCCTTAGTCCTAGCTATCTTTTCAAGAGTTATTTTTGTATATTCAGGAACCCCTCTTACATATAATACTTCACTTCTCATTACTCAATACCTCTCTGAGCCTTCATATTGTCTTTTTCTTGTTTCGCTTTTGCTATCTTTTCAGATAGATTATCTTCAGCTTCTACTAACACGGTATGTTTAAATCGTCCTTCAGCTGGCATCAGCATTTCATCCTTAGATGGTAAAAGTTTAAACAAAAGAGTGTTGGTTATGTCCTTCATAATTATAGAGTTTTGTTCGGCTGTTCTTACCCCTAGTCTAAGTCTGGTAAAATGCTTGTCTAGTTTTTGAACAACTGCATCTGCTACAGCTTCCCTATTTTTATATTCATTTATCATGAAGATGACTGCATCCACCTCATATTTAAAACCAGTTTCTTTCATTACCTCATGGATAATATCTATTGTTTGCTCTGGTAAATTGTATTCTTTTCTTGCCATTTCCTTCTCCTTTATATAGATTTCTACCGCATAAAATGATACGGTTCTAAACCGTATTTATAATAATTTATGCAAGCATATAAAACCGTTGGCACTGCCAACGTAGCACGCTCCGTGCTATCAGTTTTCCCTTATGCTCTTTATTTATTCGCATAGCGAAAAATAAAAAAGGGATGAGGGCTAAGCCCTAACATCCCACCTTTACTAAAATTTTAGAAGCATGAGCTTCAAAATTTCCTGATTAAGTTCTACCTTATTTCTATAAAATGGTCTATGAACCATAGTCCATTTACCACCTTCTTCTACAGTGATTACTCCCACATATTTAATTTCATTTAGTATGTTCGTGTACTTGTCTTGAATTAGTTTTTTCTTTTCTTCAGGAATAACGATCCATGACTTGTGAACATACTTTGAATTGTGTTCTGCTTGCACTATAGCTTTCTTAATGTCCGACAGTTTAAATTCAAAAGAATTAAACTGAACATTGCCCTGGAACATTTCTACTGTCACCAGATCAGCATTCCCTTCTCTTATACTGCTCTCAAATTGATACCTTATAGCCCGTCCAGAATAATTGTAATTTTTCCAGAAGGTATCTTTTAACTCTTGTTCGGTCAAGAACATTAGTTGCTTCCATCCTTTTCAAGCAAAATATCAAAATCGAAAACAATTACTTCAAGAAAAGCTTTCCCTTTTTCCTTATTATAAATGTTTTCAATCTTACCGTTAATTAATTGTATGTAGTCACCCTCTTTAAGTTCCTCTTTAGCTTTTGTGTACGCAGCACCAACAAAGTTAGCAAACCAAGAGCTATATACAGCTTCACCATTTTTATCTTTTCCCTCATAGGAAGATATATGCACTTGCATGGTGTTTTTTCTTTTCTCATGTTCATTAACTTTAAAAACTTTAACTTTCTGTGTTTCCGAAATATTCATATATTTCTCTCCTTTCGCTTCAATAAAAAAGAAAAAGCAAAATGCCTTTCCTGTATAGCTTAAAAAAAGAGAAGCTTATAGCTCCTCACCCAAATCATGATATTTTTTATTAATTGATTGTTGTTTTATAAATTTATCGCACGCTTGTTCAAGCGCTTTAAACTCTACAGTGGCGTTTAAATACCCTTTATTGATATTCTTTTCTTTTTGTTCATATAATTTTTCAGCATTACCAATTATAGTGTCTTTGTTAGCAGAGATAATTCGCAACTCTTTTAAAACTAGAGTTTTATATCGTCTGTCTATTTCTTTATGAATATCGTAGTATTCAAGTTCACTTTCTGGAACAGGAATCATATTGTTGATAAGTATTTTCCCTAGTAGTTTTCCCTTGTGATCAAACATTCTGTAAATAGGTAGAATTGTCTTTCTTGGATTATTATATCTATCATAATCAGCTCTATCCGGAGAACTTAATGGAAGAAAATACTTAAACCCATTAAGTTCTAATTTCAACCCTAAATATTTACGAGTATGCTTAACTGCGTGATTAGATAGAACTCGAGAATCCGTCTTTTGCAAATATGTAATATAATTTTCGCTTATCGAATATAGCTTCATATACACTCCTTTTATCATAAAAAAGAGGAGAGATTTTTAATCCCCCCTCATGATTTTATGGTTCGCACTTACGGTGGCGATATACCGTGATTTTATAGTTCGCATTTACGGCTGCGAAACACCGTGATTTTATAGTTCGCATTTACGGCTGCGAAACACCGTGATTTTAAGTCGCTTCTATTGAAGAAGCAAATTATGTACTATTATTATGCCTTGAAACAATCTAAAATAACAGCTTGTATTATTTGCATCAACATGATAAAATATTAAATTTATTTAATTATTAAAAATATAAGATATTTTAGACTTACCATCTACAATATCAAGTTTCAGTCTAGCATTATATTTTTTACCTGACTTTTGACTTTTAAAACCTTTTATTTCTTTCTTTGTAGTTTTATATGTCAAAAGCTCCAAAAGAACTTTCTCAGATAGAGTTTTACCGCTAATCTTTTTAGGCAAATTGAAATTGCAGCCTGATCCGTCTTTTTTCCATCCTTTACAAGCATATCCCCAACCTTTATCTACAAGCTTATTTCCGCAGCAAGGACAATCAAATAATTCTTTTTCTTCTCTTTTATTTTCCATCAAGACTTCTGTATTGCTTGCCATTTCAATTAAATCTGCTTTGAATTTTGCTTGTACATCAGCCATAAAGTCATCAAAAGATAATTTGCCATTTTCTACATCTGCCAACTTTCCATCTACTTCAGATAAAAATTCAATAGACTTTAACCTATCTGGTATAACTGCATCCATTGATCGTCCAAATTCTGTAGATATAAAGTATTTCCCTTCTTTCTTAACAGTGCTAGAAACATTATGCCCCTTTTTCTCTGTAAGTTCTTTTATAAGTCCATCCCTGGTCGCACCTGTTCCTATGTTATGTATCTTCATAAAATCAAGAAGTGAAGCTGTTGTAAAATGCTGTTTAGGTTTCGTCTCAGTATCAACTACTTCTTTTTCATTAATTGAAATAAACTCCCCTTCATTGATGCTGCCTATCGAAAGTATATCAACATCATCTGTTTCTACAGCATCATCCTTAAATAGTGCCTTATATCCAATCTCAGTTACGTTTTTAAGTTTTGATTTTATCTTATAACCAGCTGTTTCAGATATTATTTCCGTCTGTTCATACCTGGAACTTTCCATAAAAAGAGAAATAAAATTCTTAATAATCGCATCATATACATTCTTTTCAGCTTCATTAAGTTTTTCATACTTTGCTTCAATTCCACCTTGTGGAACTACAGGGATTAGTCCGTGATGATCTATGACCTTCTTATCATTAAAATACCTATTCGGAATCTCTCTCACACAGCAGCTTGATACATACTGTTTAAATTCTCCAAATGCAAGAGCTTTTACTGTGTCTTTTAGTTCCTCTTTTAGATCAGCTGTTAAATACCTAGAATCAGTCCTTGGATAAGATAATATCTTATGCTTATCATAAAGATCCTGACAAATAGAAAGTGTAACATCTGCATCATAATCATATTTCTTACTCATTTCCTTTTGGATAGTAAGTATATCAAAAGGCTTAGGCGGATTATCTACACCGTTTTCCTTTTTTACAGATATAAGCTTCGCTTCATGTTGCAATTTTTCTAAAACTTCCGCAGCTGCAACATGATTATCGAACTCTAGCTTTTCTCCGTTATCAGAAATTAGTACCCCATTAAATGCAATATCGTTACCCAATTTAAGCTTTATGTAAGAGAATGGTCTTTTAACAAAATTCTCAATTTCTAAATCTCGCTCAATAATAGCGTGAGTTAATGGAGATTTGCATCTACCATAATTTACAGTTACACCAGCAGTCTTTGTTAAAGATATAAGCCTTGAATAATTAAATCCAATATACTTATCCATAATTGCTCTTGCCTTACCAGAAGCATATAGATTATCAAGCATTTCTTTAGAAGTCGGATCGTTTAACAGATTATCATATGCCTTTTTTATAGCTGCTACAGTTAAGCTGCTAGTCCATAGACGATATATATTTTTTTCTTTTCCAGCTTCTTTCAATATCCAACGCTGTATTAATTCACCTTCCCTTCCAGAATCACCAGCATTAATGATATAATCCGCAGCTCCAAGAGCTGATTTAATAGCATTAAGCTTTCTCTGTTTGTAGTCATCTATAGCTTTTAGCTTCTTGTCATCAAATGGAATAGGCAGCATTGCAATATCCCACTTCTTATAATTTTCATCAATTTCTTCCGGATCTAAAAGTCTTAGGCAATGACCTTGGGAATGTACAATTTCAACGTGTACTGGTTCTTCTCTAGAACCAATTGAAAAACTTACTTCCCCTTCTAAAAAACCATCTTTATTCTTATGCAAATTCTTAACACCTATGGCTTCCGCATACGCTTCCGCAGCGTTTGCCTTTTCTGCAAGAATTACTAGGCTTCTACTCATTACGGTTTATCCTTTCCAAAATGCCTTGAAGATATTCATTAATAAGATCATCTTCAAGGTCAACATCTACATATCGTTTTGCAACTCTCTTAATGCGATCTAAACTATCTGCATTAAGACTGATAATTTCATAATCGTTATCAGCTACATATAAGCTAAATTCTTCCTTTAGCTTATCAAGTTCAGCTTCCATTTGTGGCGAATATATATTGTTGTTAATAGCTTCCTTTATTTCTTCTTTTTCTAATCGGCTGCTGTTCTCTTTAATATATTCATGTACAAACTTCTTCAGTTCAGGTTTCCCTACATTAATCATTGATTTCTACCCTCTAAATCATACTGGATATTTCATTATAAATTGTTGATAGTATGGATATAAGCTCCGTCCTAAGTTCAGGGTAAATAAGTGTAATTACCCCTATTGCAGCAAGTAGTATAAATAGAACTCCTACTATTGTTCTGCATATACTTTTTATAAAGGAATATGTATGCTTAACTGCCATACTCTTTTCTACTATAACCTTATTTTGATCTATATCTTTGTGCTTTTCATGAAGGGCTGCTTGTTCATTTCTGAATTCTGTTTCTCTGTTAGCCACTTCTTTCATCTTTGCGTATTTATTCATTCATTGATTCTCCAAATAAAAAAGAGAGCTTGTAGGCTCTCTTAATCGCTTATTATAAACGTACATCTATATCATCTTTAGCTAATTTGAATATTAAGGTGTCATACCCTAATAAAGTAGATGCGAGTGTAACAAATACAATCAGTATTGGGATTATCTCGCCAGCTCTGAATTTTGCAATATTAAATATCCATGCTGCTACACCTATTCCGAATAATATTAGAAGTGGTTTGCATATAAACCTAACTATCGGTCTAAAAAATAGTAAGGTTTTTATCACAGCCAAGCGCTTTGTAAAATCATCATTCATTGCAATCACCTCTTAAAAAACTTCCATTTTTTCTTTTCTGGTTCTTCAGGAGTAGGTTCTTCAGCTTCTGTTTTTAGAAGCTCCTTGTACAGTGTAATATTCGTTAGAATATATGGATCAGGTGTATAGTCTGTAAAATACAGCCTGTTATCCGCATTATATTCCGCAAATATCTCTTTTACATCTTCTCTATCCTTCTGTGCAGAAAATGAACATATTAGCTTAGCAGAATTATATGATGGATTTGTCGCAATTTCAATTGCTCCATCAAATTCTATAACATTTGCACAAGTGCATATGAGCTTTATGTCATCTTTAAGAAAAGCAGTTTTATTGAATCCAGCAGATCGATACATCCCATAATCATAAACTAAATAGTCATAATCTTCTTTAAACAGATCCGCAAGCTTATCTTGCTTATAGAACATATCTACTCCGTCTGTCCTTAAATATCCTCTTTCGCTATCTTCTACCTCTCCACCAACCATCAGCTTCAGCTTTTCAACGTATGAAAGCCTCTCTTTGCTTTCCTGTGATAAGTAGCGATTAGTATATTTGTTATCATTAATTTCAACATAGCAAGCTCTAAAACCTTGCGAGGTTAAGAACTTTACAATCTGAATGGCTTGTGTTGTTGTACCTATCCTAT
>CALIWM010000237.1:0-3312 GCA_938046645.1 uncultured Gemella sp.
ACGTATTATTCATACTGGAGTTGGTGCGATTAATGAATCTGATATTACTTTAGCAGTAGCATCTAACGCTGTAGTAATTGGATTTAATGTGCGTCCTGATAATAATGCTAAACAAATGGCTCAAACTGAGCAAGTAGATATCCGTCTACACAGCATTATTTATAAAGTTATCGAAGAAATTGAAGCTGCGATGACAGGATTATTAGACCCAGAATTCGTAGAAAAAGTTATAGGTCTTGCAGAAGTACGTCAAGTGTATAAAGTATCTAAAATTGGTACAATTGCTGGGGCTTATGTAACTGAAGGTAAAGTATCGCGTGACGGTAAAGTACGTGTAATTCGTGATAGTGTAGTAATTTACGAAGGTGAAATTGATACATTAAGAAGATTTAAAGATGATGTTAAAGAAGTACAAAGTGGTTATGAATGTGGTATGACTGTTGAAAACTTCAATGATATTAAAGAAGGAGATGTCTTCGAAGTATACATCATGGAAGAAGTAAAAAAATAGGAGGCAAACTTTATGTCAGAACTAAGAGTTAACAGACTTGCAGAACAAATTAAAAAAGAGATTACATACGTATTAGCTACAAAAGTTAAGAATCATGATTTAGGATTTGTTACTGTAACAGAAGTTGCTTTGACAGGAGATTATTCTCAAGCAAAAGTTTTCTACACTGTTTTAGGTGGAGAACGTGAAAAAGAAAAAACAAAAGAAGCATTTAAGAAAATTAAAGGTTTCGTAAAAAGTGAAGTTGCTAAGAAAATTAAAATTAGAAAATTTCCGGAACTTATTTTTCAATATGACACTACAGCTGAGTATGCTTTACACATTGAAAGTTTAATCGCTAGTGTTAGTAAAAAAGAAAAAGACGAAGAATAATTAGAATAGAGGAGCGACTTAATTATTGTGATTTCTTAATTTCACATTGATTAAGTCGCCTCAATATGGTTAATTGAATTTTAAAATGTATTTAATGGGCTGACTCGACTATATTGATTTTTTCGAAATCACGATATTTGAATCATCTCCGGTCATTAACTATGTTAACTAATTGTTTAAGTATAAAGTAATATACAGAGTTTTATAGAATTATAGAATTAAAGGAGAAAATAATGTTACAAGTAACAAATTTAGGTTTACGTTTTGCAGATAGAAAGTTATTTGAAGATGTAAATATAAAATTTACAAATGGTAACTGCTACGGTTTAATCGGGGCTAATGGAGCAGGTAAAACAACATTTTTAAAATTATTATCTGGTGAAATTGATTCACAACAAGGTCACGTTTCTTTAGGAAAAGGTGAACGTCTTGCTGTACTTCGTCAGAACCATTTCGCATACGAAGAAAACAGAGTTATCGATGTAGTAATGATGGGACATGAACGTCTTTGGGATGTTATGAACCGTAAAAATGAAATTTACATGAAAGATCCATTCACAGAAGAAGATGGAATCATTGCAGCTGAACTTGAAGGTGAATTCGCTGAAATGGATGGATGGACTGCAGAAAGTGATGCAGCACAACTTCTTGAAGGATTAGGTATTTCAGTAGAGTTCCACGATATGCTTATGGGTGAGCTTGATAATGCTATTAAGGTTAAAGTTCTTTTAGCACAAGCATTATTCGGTAATCCAGATGTACTTCTACTGGATGAGCCTACCAACGGTCTTGATATTAGTGCAATTAAGTGGTTAGAAGAGTTCTTAATTAACTTTGAGAACACTGTTATCGTAGTCAGCCACGACCGTCACTTCTTAAATAACATCTGTACACACATTTGTGACTTAGACTTTGGTAAAATCCAACTTTACGTTGGTAACTATGACTTCTGGTATCAATCTAGTCAACTTGCTAGAAGAATGGCAGAAGATAACAACAAGAAAAAAGAAGAAAAAATTAAAGAATTACAAGAATTTATCGCACGTTTCTCTGCGAACGCTTCTAAATCTAAACAAGCGACTAGTAGAAAGAAAATGCTTGATAAAATTACTCTTGACGATATTAAACCAAGTAGCCGTCGTTATCCATACGTTCGTTTCACACCAGATCGTGAAATCGGAAATGACTTACTTATCGTTGAAGGTGTAAGCAAAACTGTAGAAGGTAAAGAAGTATTAAGTAATGTTAGCTTCACTGTAAATCCTAATGATAAAGTTATCTTACTAGGGGATGAAGTTGCTAAAACTACATTATTAAAAATTCTTGCTGGAGAAATGGAACCAGATAGTGGTACAGTTAAATGGGGTATTACAACTTCTAGAAGTTATATGCCAAAAGATAACTCTGAGTACTTTGAAGGGTTAAAACTTTCATTAGTAGAATGGCTTCGTCAATATGCTTCTCCTGAAGAAGAAAGTGAAGCATACTTACGTTCATTCTTAGGAAGAATGTTATTCTCTGGTGAAGAAGCGCTTAAACGTGCTCACGTATTATCAGGGGGAGAAAAAATGCGTTGTATGTTATCTAAGATGATGTTATCTAAAGCTAACGTTATTCTTTTAGATGAGCCTACAAACCACCTTGACTTAGAATCTATTACAGCTGTCAATGAAGGTATTATTGCTTTCAAAGGTTCTGTGTTCTTTACATCTCATGACTATGAGTTTATTCAAACAATTGCGAATAGAGTAATTGAATTAACACCTGAAGGTGCAATTAACAAAGAGATGGATTACGAAAACTACCTAAGATTCAAAGGTATTATAGACTAATAAAAGAAGGAGATATACTGTTTTGGTATATCTCCTTTTAGTATTGTTATTAAAAAATTACTTTTTCAAAAACTCGTTTTGTAACATCGCTAAATGCTGTAACTTCTTCTTGAGAGAATCTATTGAATTCTATTGAATCTATATCTAGTAATGCTACAACTTTATCATTTTGGATAATTGGAACTACTAATTCACTATTAGTGTCACTATCACATGCAATGTGTCCTGGGAATTTATGTACATCTTCAACATAAATAGTTTCTTTGGTTGTATAGCAATGTCCACATACACCTTTATTAAATGGTATGCGAGTACAAGCTACTTTTCCTTGGAATGGGCCTAAAACTAAGTTGTTATTTTTTTCGTCTAATAAATAGAAACCAACCCAGTTTGTATTTGGCAAGTACTCTTTGTATAGGGCTGAAAGGTTTGATAAATTAGTAACTAAATTATCTTCTCCTGATACTAAAGCAGTTGCCTGACTTATAAATAATTCTTTATTTTCTACTATGTTCATTAAAATACCCCTTTAAAAAGACTTTATTATATTTTCGCATAATAGTAATAAAAAATAAAGTGATAAGAGTTATAGATTTA
>CALIWM010000238.1:0-1908 GCA_938046645.1 uncultured Gemella sp.
CAAGACTGATTTCTTTATAATCTTCTGAGTTAACTAAGTCATCTAGTACCCATGCGCCATTTGGCTCAGCGATTGTTGTACGGAAGTCTGTATCTGCAGGAACATCCCCTAAATATGGCTGTGTCGCTGTTACTTGCTTTCCATCTTTTTCTTTATTAAAGTTACCGATGATATGTTGTGCAGAACCATAAGAAGCTGGTGCATCTCCACCATCATAAACAACGAAACCTATAGTTGCTGATTGGCTACCATTGGCATTAATGTAAACTCCTAAGTTTTCAACATTTTGAGTAAGACCTATTGGAAGATCATAACCATTATTAATACCTGAATCAAATGGTCCAAATAATTGACTTCCATAACCTGTTTCTGTTTTATTCGTCCATTCAGAAAGCTTATAACCTGTTGATAACGTAGCATTTGTTTTTCTGTCGAAAGTATTTAAAAAGTTACCGTTACCTTCTCTGTTTGGAAACAACCCTTTAGAAGCTGTTTTATTTTTGTTCAGGCGCATGAACTCTTCCCAAGGTGTTCCATCAGTCTCAAACTGTGTGAATTCCGCCACACTTAAATCTTCTGAGTCAGCTGCAATGGCATTGACTGCTACTGGGCGTCCATTATATGTTGCCGATAATTGGAACTTAACACCGACGTTACCGCCATCATAAGCTGGAGCAAAGGCAGTTAATCGTTCACGAGTTACCCCATTTGAATCTTTATATTTAGTTTCAAATCCAGCTAATCGCAAATGACTCCAGTTTGGATCCTGTCTTGTTACAATGACGTCTTCACGTTGAACAACACCATCAACCGGACTTCTGTTAATATTTTCAGGTTCACCGTTAGCTTTATTTAGAGTATATGTTTCTGTCGTGACTTTTTTACGGGAAAGGGAACTTACTGTAGCACTTAATGTATAACCTTTTACCTTAGTCGGTACATCAAAACGCATACCTTCTTGAAGGACTTCGAATATTTCATTATTTCCTCGTCCACTAGATTGATTTTCTTGTACTTCTTTTTTTACATCATTATACGTTTTCCACAACGTATATTTAGCTAATCCAGATGCTAAAAATGCAGGGTCATTCGTTTTCTTACCTACTAACTCAGGATGTGTTGTAGATTCAAGAACTGTACGAACCATTGTAAAACGTCCACGTTCTTGACGTCCTTTTGAGCTAGTGAAATCAACCATCGTTGGATTATCAACATATTCAACAGCCCCTACTTTCGTCCCATCAGCATATGTAATAGACGCAGTAGCGAAGTCAAACCAGTTGATTGCTTCACGGAGTTGACTATAGTTTTTCTCACCAGCTGAACCGTAAGCTACATCACCAATAGCAAAATTATATGTTTTATTACCATTTTGATCTACCCTACCATTAGCTAATGTTACAGTTGCGACAGCTGCACCTGTGTTACCATTTCGTTTAACTTCGATTTTATCTTCAGCTGTCAAGGTTGGGTTTGCTGTACGGATTTCTTTTTCAATCGCACGAGCTTCTTCCTCAGTAATGTCACCAACATTGTTAACTACAACTTTGTTTATTGGATTAGCAATAGCTACTGTAGAACCTGCTCCATCCGCCAACACTGCTTCAACTTTACCTACGTGTCCAGCACGTTTCATCTCTGCATAGACTGCTTCAATAGCAGATGAAATACGTTGGAGTTGGGCATCCAATTCTTGCTTAGTGATTTCTCCGGCAGCAAGAGCTTTCTTAGAAGCTTCGATTTGAACTTTAGCTGAAGCTACTGCAGTTGCGATTGCTTCTTTTCCAGCTTTATCTTCTGCTTTTTTATCCGCAAAGTTTGAGGCACTTGTGTTCAATACTTCTGCTTCAGATGTCAACTGTTCAAGGACAGTTTTAGTAGCAGTAATTGGATTTTCTGCTTTCTTTT
>CALIWM010000239.1:0-15743 GCA_938046645.1 uncultured Gemella sp.
GATGCAGCAGCATTCGCTAAACTTGTTGAAGTAGCTAAAAACGCTTAATAGCATACCATAACGAATTAAGGACTCTCTTTGGAGGGTCCTTTTTTGTATGGTGAAAACCTCCTCTAGTACGATGGTACAGAAACAATTAAAAGGAGATTTACTAGTTCATGGCGAAATACTCAGTATAGATATTTCGTTAACAAATCTTATATAGAGGAGGGATTAGTATGAACGTATTAAAGAAAGCTTTAGTTTTAGGGGCCGTAGGTGCTATGTTAGTAATACCAGGCTATGCAAAGGTTGTAACTGGTAGCCAATCAGATGCCAATTTAGATTTAAAATATCCTTTGGTATATACTGATTCTGCTTATGCTCAACAAGCGATTAATACAGCTATCGCAAACTATGTGCTAGAAGCAAAGGATATGTATTACAACCAACATATTTATAAGGTGGCTCAAAATTATAAGGTAACCTATGAAGATAGCCAAGTTGTTTCCATTCTATTGACGACCTATCATTACTATGCCGGTGCCGTTCATGGTATGACTAATACCAGAGGACTTGTATATAATAAAATAACAGGTCAACGTGTTCCTCTATACAATTATGTAAAAATCGCTAATGCAGAACAGTTGGACAGAGGATTACGATCTTATGTATTAGATTACTACACAGGTTCCCATACAAAGAGCCGTATTCCTCAAGGCTGGAGTGTAAAATATGTAACTGATAACTACTGCCTACGCGGTAAGGGGAACATCGATCTAGTTTACCAACCATATGAATTAGGACCTTATTCTAATGGCACTACCTATATTGGATTTACACCGCAATCTATTGAATACTTTAATCGCATGAACTCGTAATAAAGGTGGCGTTATAGTTGTATGTAACATTATTAATGATACCTATCGGACTGTTCTTACTGGTGATTAGCCTTCGGTATATGGTAAAAATTTTTACTATCTCGGACATACATGATATGCCTTATAGAACAGACAAAGGGATATTTACTATACAAACAGCTGGTCGCTATGATATATGGCTTAATGGTAATCGGTTTAAAAAAGCTCCGTTGGGTCTTTTTGGTCTACAGCTTATTAACTGTGAAACGGAAAAGGAAGTCCCATTAAGAGCTAACTTAATACCCATTAGCGTGGCTAAAGTAATCGACGTACGACTCGAGCTCTATACATTTTATGCTAAGCCGGGGATATATCAAATCGTATTTAACGATAACCCTAGTCCGATGGCTAAGATCTTTGGCAACATTAGTCGATTTTTGATGGGGGGTAATGATGATTATAGCTCCTATTCCATCAGAATCTATCCACATCAATCTATGATCTATTCGATCCTTAGCATATGGGGGTTTATATTTGGAATTATGGCCGTACTGTGGGGGATAGCGGGACTAGTTATACATTAAAATACGCCTAACGTGTAAGCACTGCGAATGCTTTTATACGTTAGGTGTTTTATCTAAATAAAACATAAAAGCCTATAGCACTAAAATAGTACTATAGGCTTTTGTCATGTCTAATATTTTATCTTCTGTATCCGCCGCATCCTCTAGTATTAGAATTTGGACCGCAATAGTTTTGGCTATTATTGTTGCATGGTGCATAGTTAACATTGTTATTGCAGTTGTATTGCGTGCTAGTATTGCAATTGTATTGAGAATTATTGCATACATAATCGTAAGCAAATCCTGTGGACACTACAGCTGTCACGGCTAGGGCAGTCATGACGAGTATACGTTTTGTAAATTTCATAGTAATCATCTCCTCGTTTCTATATTTATATTGTACTACAATAAGTCAAACAAAATATGATATTCTATACATATAATATTTGAGAGAATTTGTGTGAAAGGAAGAATTGTTATGATGAAACGTGTATTGATGGCTACGCTCTGTTTAAGTTGTGTTGCATTGGGTGGTTATGCAATTGATATTAATATACCTGGTGCAGATCCGATGGTATCAAAGGATGCGTATCAGAACTATCGTAAGACTGATGCAGATGCACAGCAGATGGAACGGGAGGTTGAAAAGGATATAAAAACATATATGCCAAAAGAAGTGGTAGGTAACGGTGAATTAGATTTAAATGATGTCATTTATTCTAATCGTGAGTTGAACCATGCATTGGACTTTTCTTCATCCGTATTTATATTGAAAGAGGATGGGGCCAATGTAAAATTTACTGTGCCATACTCGAGTCGTTATGGTAATACTGAGAAGATTGCAGATGGTACACCTGCTTTCAGAAATGCAATGATTATGAGCCCCGACGGTATGATGGCCTATGAATTACGTCATCAACCAACAGGAAATAATTGGGAAGATAGTAAGATTCCTTATAGCAAGTTGACTGTTGATGATATGAAAGCTATTGCAGAGAAAACAGCCGGCGTATTTCGTGGTGATGATCATTCATTATATGCTGGTAAATTTACGTATCCTACGGTTGAAAAAGCAACATGGGATGTAACGTATGCTAAGGATGCACCAATGGTAGGAAGCCTTAATTTTACGATGAAAAATACACCGACGATTTCGTATCATATAGGTTATAATTTTATGCCTAGAAAACAGTTTAGTGTGTTAAAAGCGCAAGGTGTTGATAAGGCTAAAGACATAATAATGTCCCCGTTAGTAAACTATGTATTACCATCCATTGAACCAGCGAAGGATATTCTTTCAAAAAGCAAAGCTTTGAAAATTAATGATTTTACATTCTTAACGCTAAAAACAAGTAAAATGATGCGGGAGGATAAAAATAATTCGTATATGTATGTATACGATAGCGATCAGTATAGAGAAGGTATCATGGTGATGCCGGTTGAGGCGGAAGATATACAACATCCAGAGAAGATTTTCCCGAAAGCCGTACGCAGTATTATTCTAACTGACAAGTATTCGATGCACCAACCAATCCAATTTGCTACCGTATGGAATGATGCTATGCCATCCGTATATATGCAAATTAAGCGTCCTAAAACAACGATATATATGTTAATATCCCATGATAAACAATACGTATATAATCACTTTATTATGACCTATAATACTAGCTCTTTGATCGAAAAAGATTTGCGAGATATTGTGCAATATGTAGACACTAATAACGATAAGGACTACTATAACACATTCCAAAGTGGGCTTGGGGCCAAGATGCCAAAGGATATGGCGACGGTTGATATTAAGAATACGAAATAATAGACAATGAAAGGGCAGCTAAAAATACTTTATGAAGTAACTCGCACCATAGGTTAGCTTTTTCATGTAACTATAGGCTCTTTGTTGTGAGGTATATACCTTGCGATAGAGGGCTTTTTTGTGTGTTGTGAAAGTTAAAAAAAGAGCTCTATTTTTGTAGAAAATATCTTTATTTCTTATGGTAAAAGGCGTATACTATAGATAATAAAATAGAACATATATTTGTATTTAAAGAGAGGAGGAAGATGTATGAGTGATGATGTAAAGATGTTTGAAGGTAGTCAAATTCGTTCTGTGTGGGATAACGAAAGAGAAGAGTGGTATTTTAGTATAATTGATGTTATTGCATCTTTAACTGGGAGTAGTAATCCTAGAGATTATTGGTATCGTGTGAAGAAAAGAATGTCAGATGAGGAACGAAGTGAGTTGTCGACATTTTGTCGACAACTGAAACTTAAGTCGACAGATGGTAAGTCATATAAGACTGATGTAGCTGATATGCAAGGTATTTTCCGTATCATACAATCTGTTCCATCGCCTAAGGCAGAACCTTTTAAAATGTGATTAGCAGAGGTTGGTAAAGAACGTATTGATGAAATAATTGACCCAGAGCTAACTATAGATAGAGCGTTAGAAGGATATGCTAGAAAAGGATATAGCCGAGAATGGATTAATCAACGATTACAGGCCATTCAGGTTCGTAAAGAATTAACCGATACTTGGCAAGATCATGGGGTTAAAACGGGCAATGAATATGCTATCTTAACGAATGAAATCTCTAAAGCTTGGTCTGGAATGACAACTAGAGAATATAAGGACTTTAAGGGGCTAAAAAAAGAAAATCTACGAGATAATATGTCTACTACAGAACTTATCTTAAATATGTTAGCCGAAACGGCTACAAAGGATATTGCGGAGGCAACTAATCCTCAAGGATTAGACGAAAATAAACAAGTTGTTCAAGATGGTGGTTCTATTGCTGGTGATGCACGTAAATCGATTGAAGCTAGAACAGGCAAACCTGTTATTACATCTAAAAATGCTATTGATTTAGGGCGACTAATTAGTGATGTGGTGAAACATGATAGATGAACGACTTGAACGAATAAAACGAAAACATAATTGTAGAGTGCATTTTGATGCAGATTCTTTTCAGATATCTGATTGTACTGTAGCACCAGTACACGACATACCTGATGTAATACATGAAAATCAGGAGTTTGATTTTTATGTTGAGTCTACCTATGATGTATATCTGCTTCGCATCATACATAGTCATGATTGTGTTGTGAGTATTTATCCTGCAAAAGCTGAGGGAATCATATATATCGTAAGTTCTATACCTGTGTCTAAAGATAATATCAAAGAGACTATTCAAAAGATTTTACATGCGTTGGAGACATATGGTTTTCCAAAATTGAAGAATCCTAAAAGTAGTATTACATTTAATATATAGTGATGAAATAGATTGTAATGAAAATAATACCACATCATATAGGAATTTTTGGTCCCGTATGATGTGGTATTTTGTATATAATATATATGTCACTTTATATTATTGGGTATTATTACGAATTTAGTGCGTTATTATTCTATAAAGCAAAGCGTACTTTAAAATTTGGATGAATAATTATATAATAATTACAAATGTAACATTAATTTGAAATGAGGCTTATATGCAATTATTAACAGTGGATATTAGCGAAGAAGGGATTGCTAATGATTCTGGAACGCTGTTGACAATTTTATTAAAAGATCGAACTACCAATAAAAATATTGTATGGGCTTCTCCTTCTTACGAAGGTATGGGGAAGCCTTTTTGTGCTGACCAGCCTATTAAAAAAAATCTAATTATAGGCCCTTATGATTCCATTATTCAACCACGTGTTGAAAAGAATAAACGAAATCAAGAGATACGTACACGTAAACGCGGTGAAGTATTTACTCCACCTTGGCTTGTTGATAAGCAAGTATCTATTGTATTGGATGAATTAGACGATATTTCTTTTGAAAGTTTCATTGCTTTACGTTGGTTAGAGCTTGCTTGTGGGGAAGGCCCATATATTGTAACTCGTTATGATTCTATTACTGGAGATATTATTCCTGTTGAACAGCGTGTTGGTTTTTTAGACCGGAAATTGCAAAGAATATCGGAACAATCAAATACGGAGAAAGAGTTTATTAAATGGTCTAAAATAGCTTATGAATCAAGTTATGGTTATGAATTACAAGGTGATTCATTACTATTGGCTCGTGAAAACTTATTATTATCATTTTGTGAATATTATAATCATAAATTTGGTAAATTACCGACTATGAAGGTAATCAAACAAATAGCAACTATTATCTCTTATAATATATTCCAAATGAATGGGTTAACTAATCAGACCCCATATTCAGATGATTCAAAGGATAATATTCAACTTAATCTATTTGATGAAGTAAATAATCAAGAGAAGCAAGGGGATATGTTTACGCTTGTCAAAGATTGGAAAAATAAAGTGTTAGTATCTATGGGTTCAATTTCTAAGGGAGATGAAATGATGAAATTTGATGTTGTGATTGGGAATCCTCCATATCAGGAAACACTAGATGTTGATAAAGGAAATAGTTCCTTAGCAAAACAGTTGTTTCCTGATTTTATAAAAAACTCTATTGAAATTTCAGATAAATATGTATGTTTAATCACCCCGTCTCGCTGGTTTGCTGGTGATGCTCAAGATAAGTCATTTTTAAAGTTGAGAGAATATTTTCGAAATAATAATCATATGAAGTCTATCTTCAATTATATGGATGCAAAAAAAATATTTCCTAATACGGAAATAAAAGGCGGTGTTAATTTCTTTCTATTTGATAAGCAATATACTGGAGATGTCCTATTCACGAATGTTGAGGATAAAAACTATACATCTATTAGCAGACCTCTATTTGAAGATGGTCTAGATATTATTATTCCAGATATTAATGCCTATAAGATTCTTAAAAAAATAATAGAATCGAAGTTCACTTCATTAACACTAATTACTAAAGGACGAAATGCTTTTGGTATTGTTGGCACTCCTCGGATATTGGAGTCAATAACATCTAAAGAATTTGAAGATGGATTAATAGAGGTAAGATGTAAAAATAACGAAATTAGATGGATTGAAAAAAATATTATTAGTAAAAACATATCTTTAATTGATAAATTTAAAGTTTACGTTTCTAAATCAGCTGGAAATCCTAATAGTGATAAAAAAGTTATTGGGACTCCATATCTAGGATTAAAGGGGTCTATATGTACAGATTCTTTAATTCCTATAGGTGAGTTTGATGACGAAAAAGAAGCTATTGCGCTAAAAAAATATTTATCCACTAAATTTTTACGATATTTGGTATCGATAATAAAAATGTCACAGAATGTTACACAAATTGTATATCGATTTGTTCCGTTGCAAGATTTCACACCTAACTCAGACATTGATTGGTCTCAATCCATTGAAAACATAGACCAACAATTGTACAAAAAATATAATCTTTCACAGGATGAAATAGATTTCATTGAATCAAAAGTGAGGGCTATGGACTAATGGGGACAGAGATTAAAACAGGGAAGGTTGTAGAACCTAAAATCTATGCATATACTACACCACAAGTTACTACTAATGATGGGTGGATTAAGATTGGGTACACGGAACGGGATGTGGAGACTCGAATTCGTGAGCAAACCCATACAGCAGCTATTCAAACAGAAATTTTATGGAATCATTTAGCCGAATATGTAGACGGACCAGAAAAAGGTCTAAATTTTAAAGACCATGATTTTCACGGTTTCCTAAAGTTTCATGATATAGAACGTAGACCGAAAACAGAGTGGTTTTATTTCAATGGTACGCCGGAGAAATCAGAAGTTTTATTTAACAGATTTATTCATCATGATGTATCAGGTTATCAACCAGGAAAAAGTAATGAATACATATTACGTCAGGAGCAAGACGAAGCTGTTACAAAAACATTTGCTTATTTTAATAGTCATGAAAATAGTGAATTCCTATGGAACGCAAAACCTCGGTTTGGTAAAACATTATCAGCCTATGATTTAGTTAAACGATTAGGTGTAACAAATGTTTTAGTACTTACCAATCGCCCTGCTGTTGCGAATTCATGGTATGATGATTTTGATCAGTTTATTGCGGGTAATACAGAATATAAATTTGTTAGCAGTACCGATTCTTTAAAAGACAGACCATCTATGAGCCGAGAACAATTTATTGAATATCTTAGTGAACATGATGAGGCAAAACAAATTGCTTTCATCAGCTTACAAGATTTAAAAGGTTCTGAATTTTTTGGTGGTGAGTATAATAAGTTAAAATGGGTCGCTGATTTACATTGGGACTTAGTTATTATAGATGAAGCTCATGAAGCAGTTGATACTAGTAAGACAGATTTCGCCCTCAATAAGATTCATAGAAAATGGACATTATATCTATCTGGCACACCGTTTAAAGCAATTGCTAGAGGTCAATTTAGTGATGAACAGATTTATAATTGGTCTTATGCAGATGAACAACAAGCCAAGAAAAATTGGGATAGTACTTGTGAAAGTGAGAACCCATACGAAGTATTACCTCAACTAAATATGTTTACCTATCAAATGTCAAAGATGGTTTTAGATGTTATCAATGATGGGGTAACTGTTGATGGTGAAAACTATGACTATGCATTTGATCTAAATGAATTCTTTGCTACTAATGAGAGTGGTGAATTTATTCATAAAGAAGCAGTTGTTGTGTGGCTTGATACATTAACGCATAATGAGAAGTATCCTTTTTCTACGAAAGATTTACGTGATGAATTAAAGCATACATTTTGGATTTTAGATCGTGTCAATTCAGCTAAAGCTTTAAAGAAATTATTGGAAAATCATCCGACTTTTGAAAATTATGGTATCGTACTAGCTGCTGGTTCTGGCAATGCCTATGAATCAAAAGATGAAGGAATTGAAAATATTAGGTCTTTAGCTGCTGTTCGTAAGGCAATTAAAGAGCATGATAAAACAATTACACTTTCAGTAGGACAATTAACAACAGGTGTAACCGTACCTGAATGGACTGGCGTTATTATGCTATGTAATATGAAGTCGCCGGCTCAGTATATGCAGGCTGCTTTTAGAGCACAAAATCCATATTCTTGGACAGAAAAAGGTAAACACTATAGAAAAGAACGGGCTTATGTATTTGATTTTGCACCAGAACGTACACTGATTATTTATGATAAATTTGCTAATGATTTATCTATGGCAACTGCTAATGGACATGGTACAACTGATGAAAGAAAAGAGAATATCGGTGAATTATTAAACTTTTTCCCTGTTATAGCTGAGGACTCATCAGGTCGAATGGTAGAGATTGATGCGGCTCAGGTAATGACGATTCCTAAGCAAATTAAAGCACAAGAAGTTGTTAAACGCGGTTTCATGTCTAATCTTCTATTTGATAATATTGCTGGTATTTTTAGGGCGACTCAAACTGTTTTAGATATTCTAAGTGAATTGCCTGAAGCATCTCAAGGTAAAGTTGTTGTAGGAAACGATGACATTGATATTGTTGATGTTGAGTTAGATGATGATGATAATCCAATTGTTCTAGACGAAATCGTTATTAATAAGCAAGAGGCTTTATTTGGGGATAAATTAAGAAGTTCAATTACAAGCATTGAAAATACGATACGTAATGAAGATTTAAAACCGACATTGGAGGATATGCTAGCTCGTGTGACTGCACCTGTTATTACACCAATTGTTCAGGAAATGCAAGAAACGTATGGCCTTAAAAATCGAGCAGCACAACGAATTGAAAAGGATATTAAAGATGCCATTAAGACGGTAGCTGAAGAAAATGATAAGGCACAAAATGTTGCTATTGCACATAAAGAAGCTGAATATAAAGAGAAAATTGAAGCTGCTAAGTCAGAAGAGGAAAAGATAGCGATTGAAAATGAACGAGAAGAAGCAATTAGTGCTGTAAAAGTAGAATATAAAGATAAATTTACAAAAGATATTAGTACAACATTACATGAATTGCCTAAACAAATCATTAAACAACAGGAAGTAGAAGCTTTACAAAACCGAATGAATAGTGATGAAGAAAAAATTCGTGGTCATCTACGGGGCTTTGCTAGAACAATTCCAAGTTTCCTTATGGCATATGGTGATGAGCAGCTTACACTAGATAATTTTGATACCTATGTAGATGAAGATGTTTTCCATGAAGTTACTGGAATCACATTAGATCAATTTAGATACTTACGTGATGGTGGAGATGATTTTAATGGTCATTTGTTTGATGCGCCGACTTTTAATGAGGCTATACTTGAATTCTTACGTAAAAAAGCAGAACTTGCTAATTACTTTGAAGATAATAAAGAAGACATCTTTGATTACATCCCACCACAACAAACAAATCAAATCTTTACACCTAAAAAAGTAGTAAAACGAATGGTTGATGAATTGGAAAAAGAAAATCCTAATATTTTTGCTGATTCAACGAAAACCTATATAGATCTCTATATGAAATCTGGATTGTATATTGCTGAATTGGTTAAACGTTTATACAACAATGAATCTATGAAACAACAATTCCCAGATGATGTGGCAAGATTGAAGCATATTCTTGAAAATCAAGTGTATGGATTTGCACCATCTGCTATTATCTATCGGATTGCTACAAACTTTATCTTTGGGCCAATTGGGGATGATGTAAGTAGAAAGAACTTTGTGCAAGAAGATACGATACCTTATGCTAAAAATGGGAAAATACAAGACTTAATTACAATATATTTTCATAAATAGAATTCATAAGACTGTGCTAATAAAGTGTAATATAAACTCGTTAGTGCAGTCTTTGTTAGTTTCTTTTGTTCAAGATTCACTTTATTTGCGGGGATAAAATAATGAATAATAATAGAAATTATAATTTGTCGTGGGTACAGTTTGAAGTGAATAATCCCAATAAAGAAATTTCATTTGAGAATATGTGCAGATCTATATTTAAAAAGCAATTTATTTTAAATACAGAAATTATGCATTCTGATCCGAATCATCCAGGTGTTGAAATTAAGCCTGTAAAATCTAAAATAGGAGAAAAACAGATTAGTTTTCAGGCTAAATATTTTGATTCAAGGATTAGTTATAGCCAGATAAAGAACTCTTTTGAAAAGATTATTGAAGTTTATTTAGGTCACATAGATCAAGTAATACTTTTTTGTAATAAGGACATAACTGAAGCATCAGAATCTTATCAGGACATAAAAAGAATGATGGATGCTGTTGGTATTGAAATTATTTTATTAACAGGTCAAAGTATTCTGGATATGGTTATGGAGGATCCTATTATTTCTTCGGTTTATTTTGGTATTCATGCGTTAACCGTAGATTGGTTTAGTAAGAGTGTAAAGCTAAATTTAGAGAATTTAGGAAAACGTTATAATTATAGATTTAATGTAGATACAAATGCACAAAATCAATTATCATTATTTTTAAGAAATGAAAATGCAATTATACAAATAAATAAGAAAAAAGAAAAACTTGTAAAATTTTTAAAAGATATTCATTGCAATGAAGAATACCAATCAATTAAAAATACTTTGATAAAATCGATTGAATGTATATCGGATGTAGATAAAGACTCTCTAATAAACGCACTAAGATGGAAAGAATATTTTGAAGATAAAAATAGTGCTGTTTTAGAAGATGTTATAGATAAGAAAAAATCTATTAGAGGAAAACTTGAATGTAATACTTTGAATGAAGATGAAAAAGAAAATTTGTATAATGAATTATCTATAATACGGAAGTTCTTGCAAATCTCTGCTCAATTAGATTTATCAAAAGAAGAGAAAAATCTTATTAAGAATCAGGTGCTAATTGTAACGGGTGATATGGGAACAGGAAAAACTCAACTTTTAGCTAATTCTGCAAAAGAGTTTTTAGATAAGGGTAACCTTGCTTTATTAAGTTTAGGACAAATGTATATCTCTGATGAAAGTATTGAGAATCAGTTTGTTAAATGCATTAGTAATTATTCATATTCAGGTTCATTAATTGATATTTTGAACTATATGGAGTATTATGCTGATTTACATAATAAGTATAGTATTGTTTTAATTGATGCTATTAATGAGTCATTTAAACGTGTTATTTGGAAGAATGGTATAAATTCATTAATTTCTCTTGTAAGTAAATATAAAAGAATTCGTTTAGTTATTTCCCTTAGAAATGGATTTGAAAAACTCACTTTAAGTGAAAAAGTCATAAGTGATATTAAATCCGGTAATATAGCTTTTATTGACCATAAGGGCTTAGAATCAAATGATATTAATAGTGTATTTGATTTTTTATCAAATTATGATATACCTGTCTCCCCTGAATATTATTTGAATCGAGAGATGAAAAATCCTCTTTTTCTTACTTGGTTTTGTGAAAATTATTCAGGAAAATATCAAGATTTAATATATTTAATTAGAGAAGTATTAAGAAAAGCTGATGCAGAAGCATCAATGGCTGCAGGCTTTGAAGAACCATTAGACTTCTTAACGATATTTTTGAATCATTATATAGAATCTATACAAGTAAATCCATGCATTAGTAAAGAGCATATATTTGGTTTTGAATGTTGGCAGTTATATGGCATAACTCATAAAAATGAATATTTAAAATCTCTAGAACGATCGGGTGTTTTGGCATGTTATATTCAGGAAGATCGAGAAGTATATTATGTTGGATATAACCTATTATATGATTATATTTTTGCAAGTTGGATTATTAGAAAGCATAATGAGGAGAAAGAGTTAAAAAAATATCTTTTCAATGAATTGATTAAAGTTGATAAAGCACAACATATTACTGAATATGGTAATAATAGTATTTTTGCAATGGCATTAGCTTTATTCTCTATTAAAAATAAAACAGAATATCTCTATTTTTTTGATGATATTTATGATGATAATGCTAGAGTTGATTTAATTAATGAGTGTTTTGAAACGTTTGTTTGGAGAAATACTTTTTTATCATTTAATGGATTCATCAGAGCAGTATATAAATATAAAGTTTATAGAAATATTGTGTGGAATGTATTTATCGAAAATGCAGTTAAAGAAACTAGTAATTTAAACGCAAATTACCTTCATATGTTGCTTAACAGTTATCCGTTATGTTATAGAGACTACAACTGGACAATATTCATTAATAATTTAGATGAACAAGATTATATTATCAGTTTTGTATATTATATTGAGAAAGGAAATAAATATTTAGAAGAATCAGATAAGAAGACAAAATTATTATTAATACTCTTTTCATGGATGTTAACATCTTCAAATCGGGTATTACGGGATAGAATTTCAAAAGCTATGATTGAAATTCTTAAAGCTAAATTATATCTTTCTAAAGAGTTACTTGAGCTATTTAAAACTGTAAATGATCCTTATGTTTTACAAAGATTATATGGAATAATCTTTGGTGCTGTAATGAAACGGCATGATGCAAGTAGCGATGATTTTGAGAAGTTAGCACTATGGATATATAAAAATATCTTTAATCAGGATATGGTTTATCCTGATATTCTTTTGCGTGATTATGCACGCCTTATTATAGAGCGCTTTTTATATGAATATCCAGAAAGAATAGAAACTATAAAAAAAGCCGTTATTAGGCCACCATATAATTCACAAGAAATACCAATATGCAATTCAGAAGAGTATGATACATTGAAGGATAAATCGGGTGGAATTGGTGCAATATGTTGGTCAATAAAATTTAATCTACCAGTTAACGGGTCGGGATTTTATGGTGATTTTGGTCGATATGTATTCCAATCAGCATTATCTAGTTTTGTGGGTATTAATCAAGATTGTGTTTATTATTATGCTTTGAGGCAGATTTTTAAAGAATTAGGTTATTCAGAAGAGTTATTTGGAGAGTATGATGCTAGAATATGTTCAGTAGATCGACATAATGTAAAACGCCTTGAAAGAATTGGTAAGAAGTATCAATGGATTGCATTTTATAATATTTTAGCTAGACTATCAGATAAATATAAAGTTACTGATGATGTTTGGTCTGATAAAGTAGGTGATTTATATAAAGGAGCATGGAATCCTTTTATAAGAGATTTTGATCCAACGCTAAATATTAAATTACAAAGTGATAAATCTGATTTTCCTTCCTTTAAATTATTTAATGTTAATAATTGTAATTTTTTAAACCGAGATGCAACAGAAAAAGAAATTGATAGCTGGATAAATAAGAAGGATGAGTCGTTTAAAGAGTTTTCAAATAGATTTATTCAAAAAGATATTAATGGAGTTGAATGGATATTACTTAGAGGGCACTTTAGGCATGAAGCTAGAAAAGATAATGATAGTGATAGTGGATATTATTATTCAAAGGGTGATCAGGTTATTTGGTTAGGATCCTTATTATATATAATTAGTAAACCAAGTAAGCGTATTACATTAAAGCTATTAGAAAAGTCAAATTATGTAATTGGTGATGAGTGTAGAAGTATTTGTTCATTATATAATAGGGAATTTGCCTGGAGTCCAGCATATATGGATGACTTTAAATCTAATGATTATTATCGTGGTGATGAAATTATGAAGATACGTAGTGCAGTTATAAACTTTTTGTGGGAGGAAGAATATGATGCATCGCAAGACAGTGCAATATCTTTTTATATTCCATATGGTAAAATTATTAATGATATGAGCTTATATCAAAAAGAGATTGATGGGATTTTTTATTATAATGATGAAATAGTTGCATTTGATTCTCGTCGGAAAGAAAAAGATAGCCCTGGAGAATTATTATTGAGACGTGATATATTTGATGATTTTTTAGAAAAAAATAATTTTATTGCATTTAACTATATTCGGGGAGAAAAGCAATTCTTTTTAGGTGAAAATAATCAAAAATGGAGTGATTGGAGTGGGTATTATTTATATACTAATCAGAAATTTAAGGGTAGCATTAAGTTAGATATGACATCTTTATAAATTTATTAGTAGATTGATGTAATACTTTTAGGGGGAGTGTCAATAACTTTGTGTAAATGTTTTTTTATATTTATTCTAGTCTTTAATTAGACTGTTGTAGTAGACTGAATATTGGCAGTCTAATGGCTTTTAGAACTTTTAAAAGGTGAATAAATCGGTAGTATCAGCTGTTAAAGTGTGGTGATACTCTTTTGATATAACTTTATAATTATCTTTTAAGATTAACAAGGTTTAGATTATACTACGTAAGTAAATTTTTTGAAATTAGGCTAATTAATCGTGATATATTTTGATAGTAATATTGCCCAAAATAGTATAAAAAGAATAATCATTAATTATCCGAATTATAGCCACTGAGATAATCGTATTATTTGACATATGATAAAAAGTTAGTAAATTCAGATAATAAATGCTTATTTAAAATTGTTTCTAGTTAATTATGAAATAAATCCTTAAAAACTGAATTATTATTGGTATATTGATTGTTATTGAGTTACTTATTAGACACAAAGAATTAAAGTTTTTTCAGTGACTTTGGTTGGTATTTAGTAATAAAGAAGATAGATTCTCTTTTCAATTATTTGCGATTAGGATACCAAAACATATTACATTGTCAAAATCAACTGAGGTTATAATAAGAGGAGTAGAATATGAATAATGTTGGAATTATAATATATAAAAATGAAATTCATTATTGTATATTTGATACTGAGTCACGAATAATACGAATGGAAGTGATGAATTACAATATAGATGCTCTTACATTGATGAGTGATTTTAAAAGTTTATTTATGGAAATTATTAATAGTTATCAGCCTAATTTGATAGCGTTTAAAGTTTCTGTTGATATAAGAAAGTTAATACAGTATAAATATATGTATTATCCTCTTGGTATCTTAGGCTTATTGTGTGAAGAGAACGGAATTAGATGCATAGAACGAAGTAATAGATGGATTACTGCTAAAATGAATAATAAAGATAAATTAACTTACGCCTATATAAAGAATATAAAAAGATGGATGGAGTGTCCTTCTTGTGGTGAAAAGTTAAGGTTTAGCAAATCAAGAAAGGCGTGGATTTGTAACGATTGTGGTTGTACGGTTACTGAAGAAGAATTTCTTGATGATTTTATTTTTTGGTTTTGTGATGAGTGTGGTGTATATTTGAATAATCAGCAAGGCTTTGACAAAAACTTAAGCAAACATATTTGTAGAAAATGTGGCTATGAAAACGATATTACAGAGCAAAATATTAAAGGTATCTGTTCAGATTGTGGAAAAAACTTACATAATCCGGATTCTACACTGTGTGAAAGCTGTAGACAAATAAGGAACGAGAAAGCCGGAGAGTGGTTATTGATGGCGGGAGAAATTTTAGTAGATATAATTAATGAATATAATCAAGATGACACAAAGCATAAATAGTATGAAATTATGGAGACAATAGAACATTTCTAAGTTGTTAGATTGTCAAAATGATTTGTTCAAAAAC
>CALIWM010000240.1:0-3432 GCA_938046645.1 uncultured Gemella sp.
GCATTAGTTCAAGCAAGAACTCTAGGTTTTAGATGTATTGGATATGGAGCGCCGACTAAATTTTATTTCAGTCTTAATGCGTTCATTAGAGAATTTATAGGATATCTATATTTCAAAAGAAAAACACACGCTATGGTCATAGGTGCGTTGACATTCTTGTTTATATCTATAATTATATTTTTAAATGTATATTTTTGGCTTAATAATAACTAGGATTTAAGAGAATCGACTTAACAAAATTAGTTTTGAAATTAATTTTGTTAAGTTTTTTTTATCTAGTTGTTATATACAATTTTACAACTTACTCTCCTAATGATTTCTAAATATGATATAATTAATTGAAAAAGTATATGTGGAAGGATGTAGTGATGTGAAAGATCATTCTTATTATATGGAGATGGCGCTAGAAGAAGCGCGGAGAGCTTACGCTAAAGGAGAAGTCCCGATTGGAGCTGTACTGGTTATTGATGATAAGGTTGTTGCGAAGGCTCATAATACTCGTGAAGAAAATCAACAGGCATTGAACCATGCAGAGATGTTAGTTATTAAAGAGGGTTGTGAAAAACAAGGTTTTTGGAGACTTGATAATAGTTATTTATATACTACCGTAGAGCCTTGTGTTATGTGTAGTGGTGCCATTGTTCAAGCTAGAGTTGAAAATGTTATTTATGGTGCGAGTGATCCTAAGTACGGTTGCTGCGGTAGTTGTATTGATTTAGTGGGTAAGAATAAATTTAATCATCAGGCTAAGGTTATCTCTGGGGTGCTTGAAGAAGAGTGCTCTATGTTAATGAAGAATTTTTTTAAAGAGTTAAGAGAGCGAAAAAAGAAATAATGTTTTAATATATTAGGGCTAATACATGGATCTTAAAAATTTTAGAGGCTTATGTATAAACTCATAGACGTAGTGGTTTAATGATATCTAAATTTGCTTTATGAAAGCTTTTTAGATATTAATAAACTCTGTGGATTTTATCTGATGAAATCAATTTCTCCGAAATAATGAATTCTGAGTCATTCTCATATAAAATAATAAAAAATATTAATATATAAATATAATGACGATAAAAATATTCTGAGGAAAGCTGTCGTCATTTTTTGTTTTAGAATAGAGGAATGAAATCGATAATTGGTTAATAAAAATAAAGTTTTGAAGAAAACTGAAAAAGATGAAATTTTCTAATATTTTAGCTGTTTTTCGCTATCAATATTGAAAGAAATTTGATACAATAAACTTAGAAAGTATAGAGGCGTTTTAATGAAAATAGAGAATGTAATAAAGAAGTTTAATCAAGAAAAAATATATCTTTGTCCAAAGTGTTTATCAGAATCTTGTATAGAGAATATTAGCTTGGTTTGTAGTAATAATCATCGTTATGATTTTTCTAAAAAAGGATATATCCATTTAATAAATAATTATAGACCTACAAAATATAGTGAAGAGCTGTTTAGAGCCCGTAGCGAAGTTTTTGATAATGATTTTTATGCGAATGTTTTAAATAGTATCCAAAGTTTAGTTGAAAAGTATGCTAAAGATATTGTACTGGATATCGGGTGTGGAGAAGGTTATTACATCAAGAAGTTAAAGACGGTATTTCCTGAGAAATATTTTTATGGTCTAGATAATAGCAAGGATGCGATAGAATTAGCTGTTAAAGAGGATAAGTTAAATCCGTATATGGTTGCTAATCTAGCTAATCTTCCGTTTAAAGATAATAGTGTTTCGTGTATCTTGAATATATTAACACCAGCAAATTATGAGGAGTTTTTCAGAGTTCTTGGAGATGAAGGGTATTTGATTAAGGTTATTCCGAATGCTAATTATCTAGGGGAGATTAGAGAGTTGATTGGTGGTAAGGAATATACGAATAGTGATACTGTAAGTCTAATCGAGGAGAATTGTACTATCGTAGAGAGGATTACGGTAAGTGATACATTTGGATTAACAAAGACGCAGGCAGCAAGTTTTCTAAAGATGACACCTTTAACATTTTCTAAAGTTATCACAGATGTTGACATTGAAAAACTAAAAGAAATTACGATAGATTTGGAGCTTTTAGTTTGTAAAAGGTAATATAGTTTAATAAAGGGGAAAAATTATGAAGGAGGAGATATTATGAACGCAAGTAAATACGATCATGTAGTAGAGGTAAAAAAACATGCAAAGGTACCTTGGTATAAAAGATGTCTTGACTTTTCTTTAGAAGAGGATATGGACTTTATGCAAGGAATGTATGATAGACAGAAAAATTTTTATCTATGTGAGAAGGGTAGTAAGATTTACTTAGTAGATAGTGATAATCATGAAAATGAGATTACATGGATGGATCTTACGAATTTTATAGAAGTAGAAGTTGATGATTCTGTTTATAGAAAATACAGGTACCTAAAATAAATTGACAATTGAATAAGAGGCGTTAGAAGTAGTTTGTAATTGTAGTACAGAAAAAAGAGGAGAAACATTATGTACGTAGCATACGATAGTAAAGACGAAGTTTTTAATGCGTTGGATAAGGATATAGAAAAGAATAAAGAGTATCACTGTCCAATATGTGGGGGAAAAGTAATTTTCAAAAAGGGAGTGAAGATTCAATCGCATTTTGCTCATGCTAAAAATTGCTCTTGTGAGTTTGAAACTTATAAGAAGGAGAGTAGTGAACACCTAGAAGCGAAGAAAGATCTTTACGAACACTTTAGAAAAAAATATCGTAATGTGGAAGTCGAACATATTTTTAAAACGGGGGAAAATAATGATATTCAAATAGCGGATGTGTTTATTAAAGATAATAGCATTGCTTTTGAGTATCAAAGATCAGTTATTCCTTTTGACCTTATTAAAGCTAGAACAAGAGGGTATATGAGGGCTGGCTTAAAGCTGATTTGGTTAATTGATACAAACAAATTTATAAAAGAATTAAAAAGTTACGATGGTATAAGTTATATTAGATATTCGCCGTTTGTTGATAATTTTTTGAATTATTATCAAGGGAAAGTATTCTTCTACGGTTGGGATAATATAAATAAAAAATTTGAATTTTATCAAATTTGGGCTCATAATTTGAAAAAACGAAATGCTGTTTGTATAAAAACTAGTTTGAGTATTGATGAGTTTGATGTACCGCTTGATTTAAAACTACTGGACAAAGATTTAACGTCGAAATTATATCCGTCAGATGTTGAAAATTATGTATACGAACAAATTAAGTTTGATAAGACTGTGAAAAATAAAATTTTAAGCATGTTTTATAATCAACATATAGAGTTGAATAATATACCTGAAATTATTGGTGTGAATATGTTGGAACAAGTACTTATTAGAACTCCACTTGTTTATTGGCAAGGGTTGATGTATAGATTCTATAAAGAAGGTAAAAGTTACTCAGAACTCATAAGAATAATGAGTAATATTATAGAGTTTAAAGATAGTATATA
>CALIWM010000241.1:0-9836 GCA_938046645.1 uncultured Gemella sp.
AGATATTAAGGTTTATCCGCTAGAAGGTACATATTTAGTTTTAGTGAATTTAGAAAAAGTACTAGATGGAAAAACAACAAAACAATTCATACAAGATGAATGTGGTCTAGCAATTGATTTTGGTCATTGGTTTGGTAAAGGTTATAACAAATATATTAGAATAAATCTAGCGACTAGCCCAGAAAATGTTAAAGAGGCTATTAATAGAATAATTAAAAATTGTAATAATTAGAATTAAGAAAGAAGGAAGAACTTAGAGATTTTCTCTAGGTTCTTCCTTCTATGTAGTAATAAAAAAACTACTCAGAAGCCTGAGTAGTTAATAAAATTATTTAGCTAGGTTTGATTTATATCTAGCAGCTGCGTTTTTGTGGATTAAATTAGTTTTAGCAGCTTTATCGATTTTTTTGTAAGCAAGGTTTACTAACTCTGCAGCGTTAGCAGCACCTTCAGATTTAGCTACTTTAGCTTTTTTAATAGCTGTACGCATTTCAGATTTTTTAGCTGTGTTAGCAGCATTAGTTTTAGCATCTTTTCTTACGCTTAATACTGATGATTTAATGTTTGGCATTCGATTCACCTCCTGATTGTAGTTTTTATTACTAAGAAATATTAATTAATATTCTTAATTACAATGAATTAAGTGTTGTTAGATACAACTACCTCATTTTAACATATTAAAATTGTAAATGCAAGATATTTTTATAAAAATTTTAGCGTTACATTCTTTTTTTATAATTTTTTTATATTTTTATTGACTAATGGATATAATATGTGTTAGTATAAATGACGTTGATATTTAATTTTACATAGGTAAGGTTATTTGTCTTCTGACTTTATTATAATAAAAGATGTTTGAGAGATCCATCTATAAAAAAAACTTGAAGTACTGATTTCTCTTAATCAGTACTTCTTTATTTTCTCTTAAACAAGATAAGGAGATATATAATGAGAAATAATACAGTTAAAGTATTAACTATTCAAGCATTAATAGCAGCTATCTATGTTGTTTTAACAGTTGCTATCGCACCATTTTCATACGGTGCTATTCAATTACGTATTAGTGAATCACTATCTCAATTAGTGGTATTTAGTAAAAAATATTGGTTCCCTATAACTTTAGGTGTAGCTATAGCAAATATTTTTAGTCCACTTGGTATAGTAGATGTGTTCTTTGGAACATTAGGAACAGGTTTAGCGTTAGCTATCAGTGTTTTTGTATTCAAATTTGTAAAAAATAGAATAGCTAGACACATCCTTAATATTGTTATTTACTTAGTGGTTTGTATGCCAATTATTGCATATGAAATTGCTATTTTTAGCGGTGAAAACTCTGCAAGAGTACCATTCGAATTTGAAGCATTCACAGCTATTTATGGATCACTTTTATTATCACAAGTTGTTGTAATGGTAATCGGTATCGTTATTACGGAAGCTTTAAATAAAGCTATTGATCTTAAAAAAGTATTTGAATAATATTCATAAAAAATCGTTAAGAAATTTTCTTAGCGATTTTTTTATTTTAGTATTGACTCTTACGTAACGTGAGGGTATATAATAAATATATCACTAGTGATATATTATATAAAGTATAGAGGAATTAATATGAGAATAAATGAAGTCGCAAAACTTACAGGAGTGAGTGCAAGGACATTACAATATTATGATGAGATTGGACTATTGATTCCAGAAAAATTAAAAAACGGATATAGAGATTATTCAGATGAGAATTTAGATAAACTTCAAAAGATTTTATTTTATAGATTTCTAAAGTTCAAGTTAAATGATATAAAAGAATTGCTTGATGAAAATATTGATGGTTTAAAAATACTTGAACAACAACGTGAATTAATTATAAAAGAAAAAGAGAAGTTTGAAATAATTCTTCATAATATAGAAAAAACAATAAAAACATATAAAGGAGAACATACAATGACTATGGAAGAAAAATTTAATGGATTTAAAAAAGAGGACTTAAATAAGTATGAGAATCAAGCGATAGAGAAATATGGTCAAGAAACTATAGAAGAATCTAAAAAAAGACAGAGTGGTAAAGAAGATATTGTTACTGAGAAATTTAATAGTGTTTTTCGTTCAATGGCTGAATATAGAAATAATAATATAAATATAGAAGAAAAAGAAGTTCAATCGAAAGTTGAAGAATTATATAACTATATGAACGAATATGCATTTGATTGTAGTGTAGAAGTATTTTCATATATAGGAAAAGGATATTCACAGAATCCAGAATTTAAAAATAATATAGATAAGTTTGGAGAAGGAGTAGCAGAATATACTTCTAAAGCTATAGAAGTATATTGTAATAGTAGATTAAATAAGTAGTTTATAGAAGAAATATCTAGTTTAGAATTCTTTTTAAAATATTTTTTAAAAAAACTATTGACAAATGAAATTATATATATTAGAATAATTAAGTCAGTTGAAAATGTACCGTAGACAGTAGGGGGAGAAATCCTTAATTAACCTACCGAGGACAAAATTCGAAAAGAAACTTATGTGCCTTTTTGTATGTTCTCGCATGCAAGAAGGTTTTTTTAATGGTACTGAAATTGATAAATCTACTTAGGAGGAAGTTCAATGTCAAAAGCTATTGAGAGAAAACAAGAGTTAGTAAATCAAATCGCAGAAGAAATTAAAGCAAGTTCTTCAGTTGTTATCGCTGACTACCGTGGATTAAACGTTGCGGAAGTAACAGAATTACGTAACAACATGCGTAACGAAGGTTTAACTTTTAAAGTTTATAAAAACTCATTAGTTCGTCGTGCGATGGAGCAAGCAGGAATTGAAGGATTAGACGAAGTTCTAACTGGACCAAATGCTTTTGCTTTCTCAACAGACGATGCTGTAGCTCCTGCTAGAGTTTTAAACGATTTCGCTAAAGAACACGAAAACTTAGAACTAAAAGCTGGTGTTATAGAAGGAAAAGTTGCAGATCAAGCTGAAATTAAAGCTATCGCTACATTACCAAGTCGCGAAGGATTACTTTCAATGTTACTATCTGTATTAACAGCGCCAATGCGCAATACTGCTTTAGCTGTTAAAGCTGTTGCAGACCAAAAAGCTGAACAAGAAGCTTAATAAATAAAAAAATATTAAAAACATATAATTTAAAAATCGGAGGAAATTTATAATGACTAAAGAACAAATTTTAGACGCTATCAAAGAAATGTCAGTTTTAGAATTAAACGACTTAGTAAAAGCAATTGAAGAAGAATTCGGAGTAACTGCTGCTGCACCTGTAGCTGTAGTTGGTGGAGCTGCTGCTGGAGCTGCTGAAGAAAAAACTGAATTTGACGTAGTTTTAGCTAACGCTGGAGACTCAAAAATTAAAGTAATCAAAGTTGTTCGTGAAATCACTGGAGACGGACTAAAAGAAGCTAAAGAAAAAGTTGATGGTGCGCCAGCAACACTTAAAGAAGGAGTTTCTAAAGAAGAAGCTGAAGAAATCAAAGCTAAATTAGAAGAAGTTGGAGCAACTGTAGAAGTTAAATAATTTCTATTCTAAGTAGATAAAAGATAGATGTAAATAAACAATAATATTCTATTTGAGAATATTTGATACGATGATAATAACAAAAATAGTATATCTCAAGTGTCTAGCTATGGGATATACTATTTTCTTTCATTTTAAGAGGTGTCTTTATTATGGAACATTATTATACAAATAATCCGACGACGGAAAGTCGTGAAAAAATTATCAACTCAATAATAGCGAATGAGAATTTGAAATTTTATACAGATAATGGAGTATTTTCTAAAGAGAGCGTAGATTTTGGAACTAAAACAATGTTAGAAAGTTTTACTACTGATAAAGAAAATGCTAAGGTAGCGGATATTGGATGCGGCTATGGAGTCATATCTATATTTCTAGCAAAAAAATACCCGACATTTAAGTTTACTATGGTAGATGTAAATAATCGAGTATTAGAGTTATCTAAAAAAAATATTGAACTTAATAAAATAGAAAATGAAGTAGAAGTATTGGAAAGTAGTTCCTTTGACAATGTTGAAGGAAATTTTGATATAGTTTTAACAAACCCACCAATAAGAGCTGGGAAAAAAATCGTACATAAAATAATGACAGATAGTTATGAACATCTAAATGCTCAGGGGGAGCTATGGGTGGTTATACAAAAAAAACAAGGAATGGCTAGTTGTAAAAAATTATTAGAAGATACTTTTTCAATGGTAGAAGTAGTTACGAAAAATAAGGGTTACTATATCCTGAAAGCCGTAAAATAATTGACAACTTGCTATGATTATGATAAAATGATATATTGCAAGTAATTCTATTTTCTTTTAGATAGAATTGCCAAAATTATATAAGTAAGTAAGAGAAAATGTATATATTTTCTTTTTAGTTTTTAAGAGAAAAGCTGAGAGGTGACACAGTTGCAAAAAGTTAAATTTGGTAAGCACAGACAAAGACGTAGCTATGCTAGAATATCAGAGGTAATTGATTTACCGGACTTAATTGAAATTCAAACATTATCTTATGATAAATTTTTAGAAACTGGTCTAAAAGATGTTTTTAAAGATGTATCACCAATAGAAGGTAATAATGATAAATTAAGTTTAGAATTTATCGACTATAAATTAGGAACTCCTAAATATGATGTTGATGAGTCTAAAGAACGTGACGCTACATATTCAGCACCTTTAAGAGTGCGCGTACGTTTAATTAATAAAGAACGTGACGAAATTAAAGAACAAGAAGTATTTATGGGTGAATTACCATTGATGACTGAAACTGGAACGTTTATCATCAATGGTGCAGAACGTGTAATTGTATCTCAATTAGTACGTTCGCCTTCTGTATATTTTACAGAAGATGACAAACTTAAAGTAAAAAATATTCCAAATGCCTATAAAACAACTGTTATTCCTAACAGAGGAGCTTGGTTGGAATTTGAAAAGGATATTAAAGGATTAGTTTACGCTCGTATTGACAGAACTAGAAAAATTCCTTTAACAACGCTTATTAGAGCGTTAGGTTTTGAATCTGATGAATCAATTATTAAATTATTCGGTGAAGATTCAGAACTATTAAACACATTAGAAAAAGATGAAAACCTAGACACAGGAACTGCGTTAAAAGTAATTTATGATAAATTACGTCCTGGAGAACCAGCTAACGTAGAAACTGCAAAAGCAACTTTACACGGTAGATTCTTCGATCCAAGAAGATATGACCTTGCTAAAGTAGGACGTTATAAATTAAATAACAAACTTCACGTTGGTGAACGTCTAGAAAACCAAATTCTAGTAGAGCCAATCGTTGATACAGAAACAGGAGAAATTTTAGTAGAAAAAGGTACTAAATTAACACGTGAAATCATTGATGGAATTTATGAAGAATTAGGAACTACAGCTAACGTAGTTGAATTCGATATGAATGAAAGTCTTGATGGAAGTGATAGCCTGAAATTACAATTATTCAAAATTGTAAACCAAGTTAAAGTAGGTAATGACTTCGATATCGATGAATTAACTGATGATCAAGTATTACATGTAATTGGTAATGGAGCACCTAATAAAGATGTTCTAACATTAACAATTGCTGATATCGTAGCAAGTATTAACTACTACTTACTATTAATTAGAACTCGTAGAAATAACGATGGGTTTGAATTTGAATTAATCGGACGTGTAGATGATATCGACCACCTTGGTAACCGTCGTCTACGTTGTATTGGTGAATTATTACAAAACCAAATTCGTGTAGGTATTTCTCGTATGGAACGTGTTGTGCGTGAACGTATGAGTATTCAAGATACAAATGAAATTACTCCACAACAATTAATTAACGTAAGACCAGTTACAGCAATTATCAAAGAATTCTTTGGAAGTTCTCAACTTTCACAATTCATGGACCAAGTAAACCCATTAAGTGAGCTTACTCACAAACGTCGTTTATCTGCACTTGGGCCTGGTGGATTAACAAGGGAACGTGCTGGAATGGAAGTACGTGACGTTCACTACTCACACTATGGGCGTATGTGTCCGATTGAAACTCCAGAGGGACCAAACATCGGTCTTATCAACTCACTTTCATCATTTGCTCGTATAAATGAATTTGGATTCATTATGACTCCATATAGAAAAGTTGAATTTGATGGAGAAGGTCGCCCGTACGTAACTGAAAACGTACAATATTTAACAGCTGATCAAGAAGATAAATACGTAGTGGCACAATCAACTGCCAATGTTGATGAAAAAGGTTACTTCGTAGATGAAGAAGTAGTATGTCGTTTCAGAGGAGATAACACAGTTAAACCTCGTGAAATGATGAACTTCATGGACGTATCACCTAAACAGGTAGTTTCTGCTGCGACTGCATGTATTCCGTTCTTAGAGAATGACGACTCTAACCGTGCCCTAATGGGAGCGAACATGCAACGTCAAGCAGTACCATTAATGATTACTGAAGCACCATTCGTTGGTACAGGTATGGAGCACCTTGCAGCACGTGACTCAGGAGCTGCGGTTATTGCTAAATACCCAGGTATCGTTGAATACGTAGATGGAGCGAAAATTAAAGTACGTCGTATTGAAACTCTAGAAGGTAAAGAAATTAAAGGTGACTTAGATACTTACGTAATTCACAAATTCGTACGTTCTAACCATTCTACAGCTTACAACCAAAAACCAATTGTTAAAGTTGGTGATAGAGTAGAACCTAAAGATATCCTTGCAGATGGACCATCTATGGATAAAGGAGAATTAGCTTTAGGTAAAAACCTTGTAGTAGCATTCGTTAACTGGGATGGTTATAACTATGAGGATGCTGTTATCATGAGTGAGCGTCTTGTAAAAGATGATGTTTATACTTCTATTCACGTAGAAGAGTATGAAACAGATGCTCGTGATACTAAACTTGGGCCAGAAGAAATTACACGTGAAATTCCAAACGTAGGTGAAAATGCGCTTAGAAACTTAGATGCACGTGGAATTATCCGTATTGGTGCCGAGGTTAAAGATGGAGATATCTTAGTAGGTAAAGTTACACCAAAAGGATTAACTGAACAAACTCCAGAAGAAAAATTATTATATGCTATCTTTGGAGCTAAATCTAAAGAAGTACGTGATACTTCATTACGTGTACCTCATGGTGCGGATGGAGTAGTTGCCGATGTTAAAATCTTTAAACGTGAAGATGGTGCTGAATTACCTAACGGTGTAAATGAACTTGTACGTGTATTTATCGTACAAAAACGTAAAATCCGTGTAGGGGATAAAATGGCCGGTCGTCATGGTAACAAAGGGGTTATCTCAAATATCTTACCAGAAGAAGATATGCCTTATCTACCAGATGGTACACCAGTTGACGTAATGTTAAACCCACTTGGGGTTCCATCTCGTATGAACATTGGACAAGTATTAGAGCTACACTTAGGTATGGCTGCTAAACAACTAGGAATCCACGTAGCTACACCAGTATTTGATGGTGCTACTGATGAAGATGTTTGGTCTACAGTTGCGGAAGCTGGAATGGCTAAAGATGCTAAGACAGTTCTTTATGATGGGCGTACAGGTGAACCATTCGACAGCCGTGTATCTGTAGGGGTAATGTACATGATTAAACTTGCACACATGGTTGATGATAAACTTCACGCTCGTTCAATTGGACCATACTCATTAGTAACTCAACAACCACTTGGAGGTAAAGCTCAATTCGGTGGACAAAGATTTGGTGAGATGGAGGTATGGGCACTTGAAGCTTATGGTGCTGCGTATACTCTTCAAGAAATCTTAACGTACAAATCAGATGATACTAATGGTCGTGTTAAAACATACGAAGCTATCGTTAAAGGTGAAAACATTCCACGTCCAGGAGTTCCTGAATCATTCCGAGTACTTATGAAAGAACTTCAAGCGCTAGGTATGGACTTCAGAGTAATGGATAATGAAGATAACGAAGTTGATATGGGTGATATAGATTTAGGAGATACAATTGATTTCCACGAATCACATCACCACAACCACAACGAAGAAGAAGCTACTGAAACAGAAAAAGCTTCAAAAGAAAATACTGAAAATGGATATCAAAGTTTAGCTAACTTAATTCTATCTGATTCTGAAGAAGAAGTTGAAGAAGAATCAAGTGAAGAAACTTCAGGATATCAAGCATTAGCTAGTCTTTTAATGTCAGATACAGATGAGTATGAAGATGTTGAAGATGATACTGATGAAGAATAATATAAATTTTACAATTAATCACAAAGAACTATTCAAGGCATTTATACAAAAAAATAAAGGAGGTATGCTCCTTGATAGACGTAAATAATTTTGCATATATGAAAATTAGTTTAGCTTCTCCTGAAAAAATCAGAAGTTGGTCTTATGGAGAGGTTAAAAAACCTGAAACAATTAACTATAGAACTTTAAAACCAGAAAATGATGGATTATTCTGTGAAAGAATTTTTGGTCCAACAAAAGACTGGGAATGTGCTTGTGGAAAGTACAAAAGAGTTAGATATAAAAACATTAAATGTGATAAATGTGGAGTTGACGTAACTTTAGCTAAAGTTCGTCGTGAAAGAATGGGGCACTTAGAATTAGCTGCCCCAGTCAGCCACATTTGGTATTTCAAAGGTATTCCAAGTAGAATGGGTCTTCTACTTGACCTTAGCCCAAGACAATTGGAAGAAGTAATTTACTTTGCTTCTTACATTGTTATTGATCCAGGTGAAACTGACTTCATGAAGAAACAAATTGTTTCTGAGCGTGAAGTACGTGAAGCGCGTAGCACATTTGGAGCAAACTCTTTCGTAGCTAAAATGGGAGCTGAAGCAATTCGCGATCTATTAGCTGAGTTAGATATCGAAAAAGAACTTAAAGACCTTAAAAATGAACTTAAGGAACTAAGTGAAAGTAACTATAAATCTGGTCAAAAAGTTGTAAAAATCATCAAACGTGTTGAAGTATTCGAAGCGTTTAAACATTCAGGAAATAAACCAGAATGGATGATTATGACTGTACTACCAGTTATTCCGCCTGAATTAAGACCTATGGTTCAATTAGATGGTGGACGTTTTGCAACAAGTGACTTAAACGATTTATACAGACGTGTAATTAACCGTAATAACCGTCTTAAAAAACTTATTGAACTTAAAGCACCAGGGCTAATTGTACAAAACGAAAAACGTATGTTACAAGAAGCAGTTGATGCATTAATAGATAACGGACGTCGTGGTCGTCCTGTAACAGGTCCTGGTAACAGAACATTAAAATCATTATCTAATATGTTAAAAGGTAAACACGGTCGTTTCCGTCAAAACTTATTAGGTAAACGTGTTGACTATTCAGGCCGTTCTGTAATTACTGTAGGTCCATACTTGCACTTACACCAATGTGGTTTACCGAAGAAAATGGCATTGGAATTATTCCGTCCGTTTATCTATGCAAAATTAGAAAGCCGTGGTTATGCAACTACAATCAAAGCGGCTAAGAAAATGGTTGAGCGTGAAGACGCGATCGTTTGGGATATCTTGGCAGAAGTTATTCGTGAGCACCCAATTCTATTGAACCGTGCACCGACACTTCACCGTTTAGGTATCCAAGCGTTTGAACCACTTCTAATCGAAGGTAAAGCAATCCAGTTACACCCGCTCGTTTGTGCGGCGTTCAACGCGGACTTCGATGGTGACCAAATGGCTGTTCACGTGCCACTATCTCAAGAGGCTATCGCTGAGTGCAAAATTTTGATGCTTAGCTCAATGAACATCTTGCTTCCTGCAAGCGGTAAGGCTATCACGGTTCCTAGCCAGGATATGGTTTTGGGAATTTATTATCTAAGCTTGGAAAAGCCAGGC